>DATHNU010000666.1:0-5825 GCA_035485695.1 Reyranella sp.
CTGCAGGATTTCTGGATCCAGCGCGAGGTCGCCCGCAAGGTCACGGCGGAGAAGCTCCAACAGCGTTACGAGGAGCGCCTGAAGTCGATGCCCTCCGAGGAGGAGGTGCACGCGCGGCACATCCTGGTTTCGACCGAGGATGAGGCCAAGGCGATCATCGCCGAGCTCAAGAAAGGCGCGGCCTTCGACAAGCTCGCCAAGGAGAAGTCGACCGACAAGGCGTCCGGCGCGGAGGGCGGCGATCTCGGCTGGTTCAAGAAGTCCGACATGGTGAAGGAATTCGCCGATGCAGCCTTTGCGTTGAAGAAGGACGAGCTTACCGAGACGCCGGTCAAGACGCAGTTCGGCTACCACGTCATCAAGGTCGAGGACCGCCGCAAGGCGCCGCCGCCGGCGTTCGAAGAGCTCGCCGACCAGCTTCGCGAAGAAATGGCCCGCGAGGCCGTGACGGCGCAGCTCGACCAGTTGCGGTCCGGCGCCAAGATCGAGAAGTTCAACATGGACGGCAGCAAGGTCGAGGCGGCCCCGGCCAAGCCGGCCGCGCCGGCGACGCCTGCCCCGCCGCCCGCCGCGGCGCCTGCGACGCCGCCGGCCGCGCCTAAGTAAAACTCCCGTTTTTGGGCGTTTCTGGTGTAGGCTCCCGCGTTCGGAGCGGCCGGGTTCATCTCGGCCGGCCGCAAGGGGAGTCCTATGAACGTCAAGCCCGCCCAATCGCCGCTCGCGCCTAAAACGACGCCGACACTGCCGCGTGTCGCCGGCGTCAAGCTCGGGGCGGCGCGATCCGGTGTGCGCTACAAGGACCGCGACGACATCATGCTGGCGGTGGTGCCGGCCGGCGCCACCATCGCAGGCGTGCTGACGCGGTCCAAGACTTCTTCGGCGCCGGTCGACTGGTGCCGCAAGAACCTGGCGCGCGGCAAGGTGCGCGCCATCGTCGTCAACGCCGGCAACGCCAATGCTTTCACCGGCAAGGCCGGAGACAAGGCGGTCGAGGAGAGCACGCGCGCCATTGCCCAGGCGCTGGGCTGTCCGCGCAACGAAGTGTTCATGGCCTCGACGGGCGTCATCGGCCAGCCGCTCGACTGGGAGAAGATCGCCGCCGTCGTGCCCGCGCTCATCAAGGCGGGCCGCGAGGACGGCTGGGCCGCCGCCGCCGGCTCGATCATGACCACCGACACCTTCCCCAAGCTCGCCACGCGCCAGGCCAAGATCGGCGAGAGGACCGTCACCATCAACGGCTTCCTCAAGGGCTCGGGCATGATCGCGCCCGACATGGCGACCATGCTGGGCTTCGTCTTCACCGACGCCAAGGTGCCAAGCGGCGTGCTGCAGAAGCTTGTTGCGGACGCTGCCGACAAGTCGCTGAACTGCGTCACCGTCGACGGCGACACCTCGACCAGCGACACGTTGCTGATGGTCGCCACCGGGGCGGCCCGCCACGCACCGATCGAGGAAGCGGACGATCCCGTCCTGGTCGATTTCAAGCGCGCGCTCGACGAGGTGCTGATCGATCTGGCGCAGCTTTTGGCGCGCGACGGCGAGGGCGCCACCAAGTTCGTGACCATCAATGTCGGCGGCGCCTCGTCGAACGGCGCCGCCCGCAAGATCGGGCTGTCGGTCGCCAACTCGCCGCTGGTCAAGACCGCGATCGCCGGCGAAGACGCCAACTGGGGCCGCATCGTCATGGCGGTCGGCAAGTCGGGCGAGCGCGCCGACCGCGACAAGCTCAGGATCTCGATCGGCGGCATCCGCATCACCGACGGCGGGCAGGTCGTGCCCAACTACGACGAGACGCCGGTCGTCAAGCACATCAAGGGCACCGACATCGTGATCGACATCGATCTCGGCATCGGTCGCGGCCGCGCCACGGTCTGGACCTGCGATCTGACGCACGGCTACATCGACATCAACGGCAGCTATCGTTCTTGAGTCCCGCCTTCGATGAAGAATGTCCGGGGAGCCCGCCGCCGCTCGGCGACCGGCCGCTCGTGCTGGTCGCGGCGGTGGCACTGGTCGATGTCGATGGCCGCGTCCTGATCGCCCAGCGGCCCGCCGGCAAGTCGATGGCCGGGCTGTGGGAATTTCCCGGCGGCAAGGTCGACCCTGGCGAGACCCCGGAACAGGCGCTGGTGCGCGAGCTGCAGGAAGAGCTCGGCATCGAGACGGCGGCGAGCTGCCTGGCGCCGATCGCGTTCGCGAGCCACGGCTACGAAAAGTTCCATCTGCTGATGCCGGTCTTCGCCTGCCGCAAATGGGCCGGCATGCCGCGGCCGCGCGAAGGCCAGGCGCTGAAATGGGTCATGCCGGGCGAACTCGGGCGTTTCCCCATGCCGCCGGCCGACCTGCCGCTGGTCGGGATGCTGCGCGACCTTCTATGACGGCAGAAGCGCGGGCAGGGTGCTGCCTTCGCGCCAGGCGAGCAGCCGGCGGAAGATGACGGCCTCGACGGTCGCCGCGAGGGCGGCCGCGCCATAGGAAACCAGGATCGCCACCGTCCAGGTGATGATCACGGCGGCCTCCTGGGCGCCCAGCACGCCGCGCGCCACAGCGAGCACGAGCAGGGTCACCACGGCGGTGACAATGGCGCCCACCAGGAAGGTGAGAAAGAGCGTGCCGATGATGGTCCAGCTGTTGCCGCGGCTGTAGGCCCAGGAAAGACGCGGCGAGAAGGGCACGTCGACGGCGGTGGCGGCGAGGCCATAGCAGACGCGCAGCGCCAGCAGCATCGACACGATGAATCCGACGATCAAAGGCGCCGCCATCGCCTGGCGGCGCATCAGCTCGGGATCGAGCGGCGCGCCGACGCCGATCGTGCCGGGATCGAGCGGACCCACGGTGAACATGAGGGCGGCCACCAGCACGAAGGTGATGCCGAATACCTTGATCAGGTGCAGGAGATAGGCGGTTTCGCGCGACGACCAGCCAAGACCCGGCAAGCGGTCGCCGGAACGCGGGCCCAGCAAGACGGCTCGCTGCCAGCCTACCGTGAACATCACCGTCGGGATCACGTCGGCCAGTTTTTCCACCAGCATCGCGACCAGGGAATCCTCGGCGATCGTGGCGCCGGCGATGCGGATGCCGAGCGAGATGATCCACGGAATGGTGACAATGTGGAAGAACAGGCGAAGGTTGGCGAAGAAGAACCCGAAGCTCTCCGTCAGCACCTCGCCGAACAGCAATTTCACGACAGGCACGATCTAGCTCCGCTCCACCTTCTCGCCGGCGCTCCGCTCGGCGGTGCCCAACGCATCGGCCAGCCGCCGGGCGGCGCTGCCCGGCTTGAGCGGTTTGGGTTGCGAGTCATGCGGTGCCCAGCCGTGCAGGAAAAGCACCTCGAAGCTCGCGGCGACGCGGCCGGACGGCAGCGCGAAGCGCTCGCCATAGATTTCTGCGGCGCGCAGCAACGTGGCGCGGCGTGCGAGCCCGCGACGGCGCTCGATGACGAGGTTGCTCTCGCCCATGGCGCCGAGCTCGCGCATCAGGGCGAGCGCGCTCGCGTATTCGACCTCGATCGTCTCGCTGTCGGCCACCGGCAGGGCAAAGCCTGCGCGCTGCAGGAGGCCCGCGGCATCGCGCAGATCGGCGAAGGGCGAGACGCGCGGGCTGAGGCCGCCTTCGATCTCGCTTTCCGCCGCGGCCAGTGCCTGGCGCAGCTGCCACAAGGTGGCCCCGCCCAGCATGGCGCCCAGCAAAAGCCCGTCGGGCTTCAGGATGCGGCCGATCTGGATCAGGGTGCCGGGCAGGTCGTTGACCCAATGCAGGTCCATCGCGCTCACGACCAGGTCGAAGCTGTGCGCCGCGAACGGCAGGGACTCCTCGTCGGCCACCAGCGCCGGGCCGCGCGCGCGGCGGGCAAAGCCCTCGCCCAGGTCGGCACGCACCAGGCAGCCCACGGTCGTGCGGTCGCCCAGCGCCGCGGCGATTTCGTCGCCGTGCGAGCCGAGGTCGAGAGCCAGTGGAAACGTGCGGCGCACATCGTCCAGGCGCTCGACCAGGCGGTCGGCGATCTCGCGCTTGAGGAAAGCCTGACGGTCCCAATCACGCGCCGCACGCTCGCGCCGTTGGCGCAGCAGGGTGCGGTCGAAAACCAGCAGGGGGTCGGGGGCCGTCACAGCCTCGTATGTAGGGCGAAAGCCCGATGGCTGGAAGTAGGGGGCCGGTAGTAGGGGGCCGGTAGGGGAGGCGCCATCCTGTCGGCGCATTTTACCGGTCGTATGCCGCCATGTTGCCCACCGGATTGAGCCCCACTCGATTGGGAAATGCCTGCGCGCGGGCCGGCCGCATGCTGCTCGATTCCGTGCTGCCGCCGCTCTGCCTGGGCTGCAACGAAATCGTCGAGACGCCGGGCACGTTGTGCGCGGCGTGCTGGCAGGGCTTCTCTTTCGTGGCGCCGCCCTATTGCGCGCGCTGCGCCGCTCCCTTCGCCGAGGATCCCGGCCACGGCGCGCTCTGCGGCGCCTGCCTCGCCCGGCCGCCGCGCTACCGCCGGGCCCGCGCCGCGCTGATCTACGACACGCGCAGCCGTCGTCTGCTGCTGCCGTTCAAGCACGGCGACCGCACCGACATCGCCCGTGCCTGTGGCCGCTGGATGGCACGCGCCGGCACCGAGCTTTTAGCCGAGGCCGACCTGGTGGCGCCGGTGCCGCTCCATTGGCGCCGGCTGTTCACCCGCCGCTACAATCAGGCCCAGTTGCTGGCGCGCGTCGCCGTGCGCGAGGCCGCCGTCGGCAGCCCACCGCGGCTGGCCCCCGATTTGCTTCGGCGGCGGCGATGGACAGGCTCGCAGAGCGGGCTTCGCGCCCAGGAACGACGGGGCAATGTCCGGCAGGCCTTCGACATCCACCCGCGCTGGGCGGCCGAGGTCGCCGGCAAGACGGTGCTGCTGGTCGACGACGTGCTGACGACCGGGGCGACGGTCGAGGCCTGCACCCGTGTTTTGCAGCGCGGCGGGGCTCGCCACGTTGATGTGCTGACGCTGGCGCGGGTCGTCCGCCCGGCGCTATAGTTGGCCAAAGAGGTTCACCGATGGCCAAAGTCGAGATGTACACCACGCCCTTCTGCGGCTACTGCGCGCGGGCCAAGAGCCTGCTGGAGAAGAAGGGCGCGGCCTACGAGGAAGTGGACGTGATGATGGACGAGAAGAAGCGGGCCGAGATGCGCGAGCGCGCCAAGCACTCGACGGTGCCGCAGATCTTCATCAACGGCCAGTATATCGGCGGTTCCGACGAACTTGCCGCCCTCGAGCGGGCGGGCAAGCTCGACGCGCTGCTGGCCCAGCCGGGCTGAGGGGGCTTCCGCGATGGCGAGCGCGTTCAAGGCCGGCCTGATCCAGACCAACGTCAGCAACGAGATGGCCGAGAACGTGGCGTTCGTGCGCGAGCAGGCGCGGCTTGCCCGCGCAGCCGGCGCCGACTTCATCATGACGCCGGAGAATACCGGCCTGATCGGCGCCAACCGCAGCGAGACCCTCGAAAAGGCGCAGACCGAAGAGAGCCACGCGATGCTGGCCGCCTGTTGCGTCAGCGCGCGCGAGACCGGTGCCTGGTTCCTGCTGGGCTCGATCCATGTGCGCGTGCCGGGCGAGGAGCAGATCCGCAATCGTTCCTACCTGATCGACTCCTCCGGCGGCATCGTGGCGAGCTACGACAAGATCCACATGTTCGATGTCCAGCTGGCGGGCGGCCAGAGCTATCGCGAATCCTCGACCTTCAAGCCGGGTGAGACGTCCGTGCTGGCCGAGACGCCGTGGGGCGTGCTCGGCATGACGATCTGCTACGACCTGCGCTTTCCCTATCTCTACCGCGATCTGGCGCATGCCGGCGCCA
>DATHNU010000667.1:0-9447 GCA_035485695.1 Reyranella sp.
CGGTCTTCTCGGAGAGACCGCGGCAATAGGCGCCGAGCTCGCCATCCATTGCCTTCCACGCCGTGGCGTAATCGGGAAAGGCGAAGCCGACCCCGAAGATTGCCGCTGGCGGGGCCTTTTGCGCCAGGATGTCGAGCGACAGGCTGTAGATTTCGAGCGCGCCGGCGATCGCTTGCGACATCATCGCGGTGTCCTGCCCGAGCACGCTGTTCGGGTAGAGCGTGATGTCGAGTTTGCCGCCGCTTTCCTCCTTGATCTTGGCCGCCGCCTCCTTCGATCTGATCACCATCGGATGGCCATCAGGTAGCACGGTGCCGTATTTATAGGTGAATTCGGCCGCGTTGGCCGGCCAGTGCAGGATCGCCGGCGAGGCGATCACGCCGGCGGCGGCAATCGAGGTGCGTGACAGCAATGTGCGGCGGATGAGCTTCATCGACATCTCCTCCCAAGCCTTTTCGGTCGGCATCGTGGCGATGCCGTTGCTGTGACTGCAACGGCCTAAACGCCAACTCTTTCCTGTCGAATGCCGGCTCACGCGCCGTTATCGTCGGCCGCCCCGGGCCGCCTTGACGCACGCCTTAACCGACATTCTTCGGATTTCCGACCAGTTGGACGTGATCTTCCAGCCCTGGAGGCTTTGCGGCAACCAAATTTTACCGAAACCGCAGCGGTAATCCCTCCATCGGCGAAGACGCGGGCAGTCCCCATTTGAATGGGGAGGAGGGTCGACCTGGCCGGACCGACCGCGCCTCGTTCGCGAACTCGGTGCCGAACAGGCGGCTGAGCTCGGCGAAGCGGTCGAGGATCGCGCGCCCTTCGTCGGGCCCGGCGAGACGCGGCCGGCCTTGGCGATGACGCGCATCCTTCCAGCGGCCACCAGCTCGTTCTGGCCGAAGAAATTGCCCAGGCTGTAGAAGATCGGCTTGCCCTTGTAGAGTTCGAGCCCCCGCAACCGATGCGGGCCATGATCGACCACACGATCGGCGTCTGGAACCAGCTTGACTGGCAGCCGCTCGAAGGTTTCGTCTATGCGGTGACGCCAGTCAACTTCACCGCCATTGGCGCCAACCTGCCGTGCGCGTCGGCTCTGATGGGCAACACCGTCGTGTGGAAGCCGTCGGCTACCGCCAAGTTCGCCGCTCATTGCGGAAACCATCTTGGGGTGCGGTCCTGCGCGGCCGCACAAGAAAACCGTACATACGACCGCAGCGCCCCCGTTCACTCATCCAAGAAAGCTCTTGCAGCCAGGGGGCCGTCCACATTCGCGCTCTGGCATGAACACTCCCCGCCAGCGACTGCAACGGGGCGTGCCGCCAACGCAAATAGATTCCCGCGCGCGTTGAAAATGCGCCGACGGGGCGAGTATGATTTCTCAGCTGAAGTTGCGTGATTTTTGGTTGGGGAGAGCCAAATGAACAAGGCGGGGATGGTGCTGTGTATATTGGCGGCGCCGCTGCTGGGCGCAATGTCCGCCGAGGCGCAGATCACCTACCAGACGCTGCAGGACCCCGGCACGACGACCACTGGGGTCACCGGCATCCGCGGCGACAACATCACCGGCAGCTACAGCAGCATGGGCGGCCTGCTCTATCGCATCGACACCGGCCAGTTCCAGCCTTATCCCGTGGCAACGGCCAACGGCGCCAACTTCCCCGGCGCGCAGTCGAGCCAGCCCTACAGCCCGACCTTCGGCTCGCCCAACGGCATCCTGCGCGCGGTCGGCACCTTCACCCCGATCGGCGGCTCGTCCGATTCGAGCTACATCTGGGACAACGCCGCCGCGCCCGGACAGCAGGCCACGATTCTCAACGTCCCCGGCGCCTTCAACACGATCGCCCACAGCCAGTTCGGCAACCAGGTGGTCGGCAACTTCAACACCACGTCCAACACGGGCACCATCTTCAACTACAACATCGCGAACGGCAGCTTCACGACCATCAGCGTGCCGGGTGCGACGAGCTCGTCGGCCTACGGCATCTGGGCGGACCGGATCGCCGGCGGCTTTAGCTTGGGCGGGGGCCACGCCTTCATCTACAACCAGACCACCGGCGCCTTCGCGATCTACAACGCGCCCGGCACGGGCGTGATCGATACGCATTTCGAAGGCATCACGGCGGGCGGCCGCGCCAACGAATTCAACCTCGCCGCGGTCTCGGCAGACATCACCGGCGTGCATAGCTGGGCGGTCCATGTCGACGCCAACGGCGTCGCGACCTGGACCGAGCTCCAGGTCGGCAGCGCCGTGACCTTCGCCAACTCGATCTACGAGGACAAGCCGATCGGCATTTTCATCCAGGGCGGGATCACGAGCGGCTACATCGCCACCGTGGCCGGCCTCTACACGCCCGTCACCAACACCGGCCAGCTCACCCTCACCACGCCGGGCATCGCGATCTCGGCCGTGAATGGCGACGACGTGCTCAATACCGGCGTCGTCACCACCACGGCGCCCGGCAGCATCGGCATCGCCTCGGGCAACTACAGCGTGATCCAGAACCGCGGCATCATCAGCGCGCAGGGCGCCGGCAGTGCGGCGGTGCAGATGAACGGCCAGTTCAGCACGTTCCTCAACGGCGGCATCATAACGGCGGCGCCGGGCGCGTTCGCGCTGCAGACGGGCCCGACGGCCGTCGGCGCCATGGTGGTCAACAACGGCATCATCGACGGCCAGGTCGCGGTGAATTCGGGGCCCTTCACGCGCTTCGAGAACAGCGGCCTGATGGGCATCAGCGCGCCGGGCTCGGGCACGACGAACACCATCAGCGGCGTGTTCGTCCAGACCCCGCAAGGCACCATCGCGCCGCGCATCGGCGCCACCACGGCGGACCTGCTACTGGTGAACGGTCAGGCGCGGCTGGCCGGCGGCGTGCTGGCCAACTTCCAAGGCACCAGCGTTGGCAATAACTATACCATCCTGACGGCGACGGGCGGCTACACCGGGACGTTCAATGCGTTGGCGACGCAGAACATGGCGGGCTTCCTCAGCGCCAACCTGAGCTACGGGCCGACCAGCGTGACGCTCAACCTGCAGTCGGGCTTCGCCAACGCCCCGGGACTGCAGGGCGACCAGCTCTCCACGGGCCGTGCGCTCGACTGGGCCTTCAATGCCGGACCGGGCCTTTCGAACATGCCGGGCCTGTTCACGCTGAGCTCGAGCCAGATTCCGGGCGCGCTCACCACCCTCTCGGGCGACAGCACCAGCCTGCAGATCGCCTCGTCGTTCTCGGCCGGCGGCCAGTTCGCCAGGCTGATGACAGCGCGTCCGGCGGTGCGGCGCGCCGCGGAGCTGGCGGAAGCGCCGTGCAACCCGGAGCCGGCCAACGCCTGCCAGGCGGCGGAAAGCGGCTGGAGCGTCTGGGCCAATGGCTTCGGCGGCACGCAGTGGCTCAACGCCGATTCGGTGACCGGCGCGCCCACATCGCAGTTCACGATCGGCGGTGGAGGGGTCGGCGCCGACTATCGTGTCGCCCCCAACATGCTGGTGGGCCTGGCCGTCGGCCTCAGCAACACCAACTACTGGATGCCGACCAGCGGCGCGAGCGGCTATGCAGTCGGCGCGCATTTCGGCGCCTATGGCGCGTACGAGTTCAGCGGCTTCTACGTGAACGCGGCCCTGGCCTACAGCAACTTCAGCAACAACCAAACCCGCTTCATCACCGGCATCGGCACCAGCGAGACAGAGCAATCCAGCGGCACGGCCAACCAGTTCGGCGGCCGCGTCGAGGTTGGCCGGCCCTTCAACGTGAGCGAGACCGTCGGCGGCCAGGTCGCCGTGACGCCGTTCCTCGCCCTGCAGCCCTTCAACCTGTGGACGCCGAGCATGACTGAGAGGAGCTCGTTGCAGGCCGGCGGGACGGGCGCGTTCGGCCTCACCTACCAGTCTGGCTCGACGTTCTCGCTGCCGCTGTTCCTGGGCACGCAGGTCGACGGCAAGACCGAGATCGGCGGCAAGCCGATCGGCGCCTGGGTGCGCGCGGCCTGGGTGCACGAGTTCCTGACCGACCGCAGCGTGGCGGCGGGCTTCAACGTGCTGCCCGGGACGAACTTCACCGTCGACGGTGCGCGGGCGGCGAGCGATGCGGCGCGCATCGATCTCGGCGTGAAGTACCAGGTGGGCAGTCAGACCTCGCTGTTCGCCAACGGCGACGTCGAGCTCTCCGGTCGCGGCCAGAGCCTCGCCGGCACGGTGGGCCTGCGCTTCACTTGGTAACACTCATTGCACCGGATGGCGGACATTCTTCCGTGCCCAGGTGATGTCCGCTTTGTGCCGGGAACGGAAGTGAACCGCGGTCAAGGCTGGCAGCCGGTCTGATGCGCGAAGGGCAACCTCGGTTCGCGACGCTGGAACGGGGACGACATCACCGCGCCCGATACCTAAGATGCAATTCGGCCGGGCCACACGGCGGCAACCAACGATCAACGAAAGACAATTCCAGATGATGCTGACCTCCGTTCAGATCGCCATACCCATTCTGTGCGTCGTCTTCGGCAGTGCCGTCGTGGGCCTGACGGTCAGCAAACGTCTGGCTCCTCATCACTTGAGCCCCGAAGCGAGAGCGACGATCACGGTGGCCATGGCGGTGGTCGGAACCATGACGGCGGTGGTGATCGGATTCTTGATCAGCAATTCCAGCACCTCGTTCAAGGCGCGAAATGCTGCCGTTGCCGCCCTCTCCGCCGACATTGCCCAGCTCGACTCGCTCTTGCGCCGCTACGGGCCGGAGACCGATTCGATCCGCAAGGCCCTTCAACGATATACCGAGCTGAAACTCGAGGACCTGTTCCCGACCAAGCCGAACGGCAGGCGCGACGTTGACAGTCCGACGACCGCCAAGGTGCTCGACGACGTGCAGGACCAAATTCTGGGATTGAGGCCCGGCGACGAGCGTCTGCGCTGGTTGAGCGCACAGGCACTGGCCGCGACGGTCAAGGTAAGTGCGGCGCAGTCGACGATGGTCGTGGAGAATTCCAACTCGGTGCCGCTGCCGTTCGTGGGGGCCGTCACGCTGTGGCTGGCCGTCCTGTATGCCAGTTTCGGCCTGTTTGCGCCCAGGACCAGCGTGACAGTCGTCGCCCTGTTTCTGAGTTCCCTCGCGGTCTCCATGGCGTTCAAGCTCGTCCTGGATCTCGATACCCCCTTCGCTGGAGGTATTCACGTGACGCCTCCACCGGTTCATATTTCCGGCGAACCGTTGCGTGAGGCCCTGCAGGTGATCCGCAAGTAAGCGCACTATCGATGCCATGTCGAAGAGACTGCTGCCGATCCTTGCCCGCGCCGACAAGGTGATCGAGCAGGCGGCCCGGCGAAGTCCGTTGTGGGTCAATCGGTACAAGTCGCATTCGGCGACAAGGCAACCCGACCGGTGCAAAGCCGCCGCCGCGACCGAAACACATCTGGTCGATTCGGACGAAACTCCAGATCGAAGGCCACGCTCGCGACCTCGCCATGTTCAGTCGGGCGATCGACGGCGAGCTTCGCGGCTGTGATGTCGTTGTCATTCGGGTCGAAGATGTCGCCGCCGGCGGGTATACGGCGGATCGTGCGACGGTTCGGCAAAAGAAAACCGGGCGCTCCGTCAGATTTGAATTGAGCGAGCACTCCCGCCAAGCCACCAGATGATTGTCTGAAGGTCGCGAACAAAAGGCCCGGCGAGTTCTTGTTCACGGGTCGTCGTGGTCCCCGGTAGGCGATGTCGCCATCGAACCTGGCAAGAAGTGCCACGCGGTCGGCAAGGAGCAGTTCGAGGTCTGCCGAGCGGAGTCATTCAAATCGCTTCCCTAGCGGCCGGCTCCGACCTCTTCGCTTCGGCGGACGGAATGAGTCGCGCGCAGTCGACGATAATGGCCCGGCGAATGGCCGACCCAGCGCCGGAAGGCGTGATTGAATGCGCTGACGTCGGAGTAGCCGAGCGAAAAGGCGATTTCCGCCAGCGCCAGAGTCTCGTTTTCCAGGAGGTTCAGCGCCAGCGTCTTGCGCACGTCGTTCTGCAGGTCTGAGTAGTTCACGCCGGCATCCTTCAGCCGCCGCTGCAGCGTCCGCACAGAGGTGCCGGTCGCCTTGGCGAGGTGCTCGATGCCGCTCTCGCCCTTGACCAGCACGCGGGCGATCTCGCGGCGCAATTGCTCGATCTCGCCGCGCTGTTCCGGTAAAGCGGCGAGCCGAAGATCGCCGTAATGGCGCATCAGGCTCTCGATCATGGCATCGGCCGTCGCCATCGGCCGCTCGAGCAGGCCGGCGTCGAACCGGATGCCGGCCCAGGGATGGCCGACCCGGATGTTGTCGCCCATGATCTCCGCGCGGGTGCGGCGTTGCGCCGGCGTTTCGTCCGCCAGCTGCGGCAGCAGCACCTCCTGCGGGGTCCAACGCGAATCGCCCAGCCCGACGCGCATGAGGTTGCACGCGAAGGCGATCGCCCAGTCGGCTTTCTGCCGATACGACATCATCAGCGGATCGACATAGTAGGAATACACGAACACGATGCCGTCGCTTGCTTCCACGCCGTGCACGGTGGCGTCGACCATGGTCGGCAGATAGCGCCCGATCATTCTGAAGGCCTCGCCGACCGTGCGCGAGGCGAGGGCGACATTGCCGACGACGCCGACGTGCCGCGGCTCGTACTGGGCGCCGAACTTCAGGCCGAATTGCGGATCGGCCAGGAGATCGGCGCAGATCTCCAGGAGCTCCAGATAGCGGATGAGCGGCACGCGCCGATCGGGATTGCTGAGGTCGCCGGGCTCGAGACCGGCGCGGCGCAAGGCGTCAGCTGCGTCGGCCCCGCGCGAGCGCATGTAGGCGTCGAGGCCGTAGACCACGCTGGCCAGATTGATGGTCGGCGCCGCGAGCCTGGCTGCGGCGCCTCTTTCCGTCGTCATTGGCGCGATCTCACAAGGCTTTGGCGGAGTCGATCAAGACCATTTTCCCTTTGCCGGCTACCTCAAGCGGCACAGAACACGGCCGCTTCCGGCCGTGCCCCGCGAACGCAAAGGAACCGGATCATGACCCAATTTACACCACCCCTCGCTTCGGGCGAGGTCGAAGCTTTCATCGGCCAGGTCGTCACCGACCTCAGCGCCGCTTTTTCCGGCGTGCTGGTCAATGTCGGGCGCAAGCTCGGCCTCTACAAGGCGATGGCCGACCTGGGCGCCTGTACGTCGGCGGCGCTCGCCGAAGCAACCGGCATTCGCGAGCGCTATGTCCGCGAGTGGCTCGCCAACCAGGCGGCCGGCGGCTATGTCACCTACGATCCCGCGAAGCAGACCTTCATCCTGCCGCCGGCGCAGGCGATGGTCCTGGTGCTCGACCAGAGCCCTGTTTTCATGGCGCCTGCTTTCGAGGTCGCGGCCTCGTTCTGGCTCGATGAAGACCAGATCGTCGAAACCTTCCGCTCGGGCGAAGGCCTGGGCTGGCACGCGCACAACCATCGCCTGTTCTGCGGCACCGAGAGCTTCTTCCGCACCGGCTATCGCGCGCATCTGGTGAGCGAGTGGCTGCCGGCGCTTGACGGCATCGTCGAGCGCCTGAAGCACGGCGCCCGGGTCGCCGACATCGGCTGCGGACACGGCGCTTCCACCATCCTGATGGCGCAGGCGTTCCCCAAGTCGAGCTTCATCGGCCTGGATTATCACGACGCGTCGATCGCGACCGCCGCCGCGCGCGCCGCCGAGCAGGGCGTGACGGGCAACATCGCGTTCGAGGTCAAGGCCGCGACCGAGTTCGACGGCCGCGACTTCGACCTCGTCTGCTTCATGGACTGCCTGCACGATCTCGGCGATCCGGTCGGCGCGCTCGCGCGCTGCCGCACGGCGCTCAAGCCCGACGGCAAGGTGCTGCTGGTGGAGCCCTATGCCCGCGATCGGCTGGAGGAGAACCTGAACCCGATCGGCCGCATGTACTACGCCGCGTCGGCCATGGCGTGCACGCCCAACTCGCTGTCGCAGCAGGTCGGGCTCGGCCTCGGTGCGCAGGCGGGCGAAGAGCGCCTGCGCAAGGTGGCGCGGGAAGCCGGGTTTTCCAACCTACGGCGCGCCGCCCAGACGCCGGTCAACCTGATCCTCGAACTGACCCCCTGAGCGGCGACGTTCGGCAACACGAAGCGAGCGCGCATCCCTCGGACTCGACGCGAGCCGAGGGGTGTCGTTCGCCCTTGAAAAGATATGGAGACAGAGCGAAGCCCGCAGCGGCCTCAATTGCACAATGCGAGCCTAGGCCCAGACTGCCAGCCTAAGGTGGGACACTGAGATTTGGAACGCCTTGAAAATCAACCAGCGTGCCGGGTGTCCCGCTCTTGGCTCGTGCTTCGACATACTTAGGTTCTGGCGCCCCGACTGGGGGGCACCATCTAGTACGTCGTGTCTTATCCGATGCCGTTTGGGTCGTTCTACCCCAGCCGGACCGACCGCGCCTCGTTCGCGAACTGGGTGCCGAACGGGCGGCTGAGCTCGACGAAGCGGTCGAGGATCGCGCGCCCCTCCTCGGCGCCGGCGAGCCGCGGCCGGCCGCGGCGATGACGCGGGTCCTTCCAGCCGAGCGAGATGGGCACGAGCTCGATGCTGCGCAGCTCGCTGCCCTCATAAGAAAGCGTCGGCACGACCGACTCCCAATAGCGCCGGTCGGCCGGGAAGCCTGCCAGGTCGCCCTGCGTGCGCTTCTGGTAGACCTGCCCCGGTGTCAGATCCGGTTCGGCGCGGAAGCGCTCGTAGCCGTCGGCCGGGATCTTGGCCACCAGTTCGTTCTGGCCGATGAAATTGCCCAGGCTGTAGAAGATCGGCTTGCCCTTGTAGAGCTCCAGCCCTCGCAACAGATGCGGGCCGTGACCGACCACGAGATCGGCGCCCGAATCGATCATCTCGCGCGCGAATGCCGGGATGAACTCGGCCGGAACATCCTTGCCGCCGAGCTGCTCATGCGCATGCAGGCTCACCAGGACGAGGTCGGCGAGGCCGCGCGCCTCCTTGACCCAGCGCACCATCGCCGCGACGTCCTTGGCGTTGGGCGTCGTGCGCACCTGCGCGCGGTTGGCCGACTTGAACTTGAGGTCGCCCAGCGGAAAGAGCGCCGGATCGGAGAGCGGGTAAGCGAAGCCCATCTTGATCTTCTGCTGGCGCTCCGCTTCGAGCCCGAGCTGGTCGGCGATCTCGCGCAGCGCCGCGAGCTGCGGCTCGGTGACCTCGTGCACCGTCTCGACATGCAACGGACTGAGCCCGGGACGTCCCGGCAGGTCGGGCCGCTGCGTGCCCGCCTCGTTGCCCTTGGCGAAGGTCGAGCAGCAGGAGATCATCGCCACCGTGCCGGCGGGCGAGGTGTGGTAGCAGGGCCGGCGCGCATCCTCGAGGGTGCGGCCGACGCCGGCGAAGGAAAGCCCGCGCGCCTCCAGCGCCTCGATTGTGTGCACCAGGCCCTGGATCGAGTAGTCGAGCGCGTGGTTGGTGGCGGTGGCGAAGAGATCG
>DATHNU010000668.1:0-3425 GCA_035485695.1 Reyranella sp.
GCAGATCGACATGGCGCCGCTGACCCTGGCCTGCGGCGCGCACTACGTCGCGGTGAAGCACGTCGACCGCCTGCTCGACAATGTGCGCGAGGCCTTCCAGGTGGCGCAGGCCGAGCAGCGGCCGGTCGTGCTCTCCGTGCCGATGGACATGCAGAAGCAGCCCTGGCCGCACCTCACCGACTACACGCCGTCCTGCGAGCTGGTGCCGATGGCGCAGCGGCCGATTCCCGATCCCGTGATCGTCGACCGCGTGATCGACATGATCGCCGAGGCCGAGAAGCCGATCGTGCTGGCCGGCCGCGGCGTCATCCGCTCGGGCGCGGCACCGGCGCTCGAGTCGCTGGCCGAGCAGTCGGGCGCCCTGCTCGCGACATCGCTGCTCGGCAAGGGCCTGTTCGACGGCAACCGCTATGCGCTCGACATCGCCGGCGCCTTCGCCAGCGACTTCGCCCGCGAGCGCTTCGCCGAGGCCGACCTGGTGATCGGCGTCGGCGCGGCACTCGGCCACTACACCACGGAGGGCGGCTATCTCTATCCCGGGGCGCGCACCGTGCAGATCGACACCAACCCGCGCGGCCTGTGGCAGGGCCTGCGCACCGCCGACCTGCATGTGCGCGCCGACGCCCGGGCGGCGGCCGAGGCGATCGTGGCGCGCATGAAGGCACGCGGCGTGTCGCGCGCCGGGTTTCGCAGCGGCGACATGGCGAAGCAGATCGCGGGCGATTCGCCGGACTCCAAGGAATTCAAGGTCCAGCCCAACACCGTCGATCCGCGCAAGGCGGTGCTCGAACTCGACCAGGCGATTCCCAAGGACTGGGACATCGTCGTCGGCGCCGGCCACTATTTCAGCATCGTCATGACCCACATGAAGGGCCGGGCGGCCGACAAGTATCACGTGGTCAACGATTTCGGCGCCATCGGCTCGGGCCTGCCGGCGGCCATCGGCGTCGCCCAGGCACGCGGCGACGGCAAGGTCATGCTGGTCGAGGGCGACGGCAGCCTGATGATGCACGTGCAGGAGCTGGAGACGATCCGCCGCCACGGCATCCGCCTGCTGATCTCGGTGATCAACGATGGCGGCTACGGTGCGGAGTTCCACAAGTTCCGCGCCCATGGCGTCGATCCCGCGGCGGCGATCCACGGTCGCGGCGATCTCGCGGGTGTGGCGACCGGCTTCGGCCTGCGCAGCGCCGCCGTCACCGAAATGGGCCGCTTCGCGCCGCTGTTCCGCGAGCACCAGGCCGCCAACATCGGCACGCTGTGGGACATCCACACCGACGACCTGATCCCCTCGCGCGCCTATCGCCGCGTCCATTACGGCGAGGCGTGAGGCGGCGGCCGGTCCGGGCCGTGGGAGCGCGCGCGCGATGACCGCGCGCCTGCCCTCGCTGCGCGCCGTGGCGATCTTCGTGGCGGCCGGCCGGGCGTTGAGCTTCACCGAGGCGGCGAAGGCGGTGAGCCTCACGCCCTCGGCGGTGAGCCGGCGCATCCGCGATCTCGAGCGCGAGCTGGGCACGGCGCTGTTCCGCCGCTTCAACCGCCGCCTCGAGCTGACGCCGGCCGGGGCGCGCTATCTCGCGGGCGTCAGCCAGGCGATCGATCTCATCGAGCGCGAGAGCGACGCCATCCGGCCGCGCCGCCGCGGGGCGAGCCTGCGGCTCTCGGTGCTGCAGTCCTTTGCCAGCCTGTGGCTGCTGCCGCGGCTGGCCGCGTTCAAGTCGGTGCAGCCGGACATCGACGTCCAGGTCGAGACCTCGAGCGAGCTCATAGATCTCGTCGACGAGCGCTTCGACGCCGCCATCCGCTTCGGCAACGGACGCTGGCCCGGCCTTTTGGCCGAGCGGCTGTTCGAGGTGCGGGTGTTCCCGGTCGGCGCGCCCGGCCTGCTGCCCGCGGGCAAGCCCGCCTCGGCGGCTGTGCTCGACAAGACGACCCTGCTCGAGATCGCGCAGGCGCCCGACCTGTGGCCGCAGTATCTGGCGGGGATCGGGCTGGCCGGCTACCGGCCGCGCCGTACCCAGACGTTCGACAATGCCCAGGTGATGTTCGCCGCGGTGGCCAACGGGTTGGGCCTGGCGCTGGGCGCGCACGAGCTGGTCGAGCGCCAGCTGACATCCGGACGGCTGGTCGCGCCCTTCAGCAACCCGCCGGTGGCGATCCGGCAGAGCTACTATCTGGTCTATCCCAAGGACCGGCGGGACCGGCCGGCGCTCAAGGCGCTGCGCCGGGCGCTGGTGGCCGGGGGAGCGGCCGGGCAAGCGGCCCGGGAAACGGCGGGCGGAGCCGCGGGGGTGGCGCGCCCTCGCGTGCGCTGAGCGCATGCGAGGCGGCGGGATCGTCGTTTGTCGCGGCTTGCGGGCGGCGCTTAGCGTGCGATGAACCCGAAATGGAGATCATCATGCGCCTTCCGATGACCACCGCCTTTGCCGCCTTTGCCGCCGTTGCCATCCTGGCGGGTCTCGCGACCGTTCCGTCCGCCCGGGCGGCGGATGGCGAAGCGAACAAGAAGCTGGTCCGCACCGTCATCGAGGAAGTCTTCAACAAGCGCCAGCCGGCCGAAATGGATCGCTTCCTGGTCGCCGACTTCGTCGAGCACAATCCCAACCTGCCGCAGGGCCTCGAAGGACGGAAGAAGTTCGTGTCGGCGGTGCTGGCCGGCTTCAGCGACTATCGCGGCGAGATCGTCGAGATCCTGGCGGAGGGCGACAAGGTCGTGGCGCGCATCCAGTGGTCGGGCACGCAGGACGGCCCGTTCCTCGGCCTGCCGCCCTCGGGCAACAAGGTGCGCTTCTCGACGGCCGACTTCTTCCGCATCGAGGGCGGCAAGGTCGTCGAGCATTGGGACGTGGTCGACAGCCTGCCGCGCGCCGTAGCGCTGGGCCTGGTGCCGCCGCCCAAGGTGCCGACCCAGATCGTGCCGCCGAAGTCCCCATAGCCGAGCCGAACCGTCGGGCGCCGCCGCTCCGCGCGCAGGAGCGGGCGGCGGCGCTTCTTCTGTCGCCTGGCATCGCCTGGAGCGGTTTCCGATCGGAAACGCGCGCACGGGCGATCGTGGTTTCACAGGGCACATTCCGTCCGGCTGATTCCAGCCGGGCGGAATGTGCTCTAGGCTGCGGCGCGGGACCAGAACCCACCGCGCCGAGGGCTTCGGATGACTCAGACGCTTTTTGCCAACGCCGCCCTCGTCCTTGACGGGTTCACCGAGCTGCAGCCCTCTTTCAACGTCCTGGTGAAGGACAGCCGTATCGCCTCGGTGTCGGCGAAACCGATCAGCGCGCCGGAGGCGGCGGTCATCGATGTCGGCGGCCGGACGCTGATGCCGGGCCTGATCGACGCCCACGCCCACATCACCGGGCTGTCGCTGACGCCAAAGAACATCGCCTATCCGGCCGCGGAAATCGCCATCGCCTCGGCGAACTACCTGC
>DATHNU010000669.1:0-4757 GCA_035485695.1 Reyranella sp.
GCTCGCCGGCAGCGCCATCCCGATGGCGCTGATCGGCGGCATCCTCAGCCTGTTCCTGTTCGACATGCCGTTCAGCATCTCGGCCGCCATCGGCTTCGTCGCCCTGTTCGGCATCGCCGCCATGAACGGCATCATGGTGCTCTCCTGCTACAACCGCCTGATCGATGCCGGCCGCGCGCGCGAAGCCGCTCTATCCGAGACCTGCACGGTGCAGATGCGGCCGGTGCTGATGACCTGCGCGGCGGCCTGCGTCGGCCTGCTGCCCGCCGCCTTCTCGACGGCGATCGGCAGCCAGGTCCAGCGGCCGCTCGCCGTCGTCGTGGTCGGCGGGACGCTCCTAGCGCCGTTCCTCTTCCTCACCGTCCTGCCGGCCGCGATCGGTGTGTTCTCGCGCCGCCAGGCCTCGCCGGCGCCAGCACAAACCGCCGCCGCGGAGGCGCACTGATGCGTCTCGCCCCGCTTGCCGTGCTGCTGGCCCTCGGCGCTTCAACGTTGACGGGCTGCATGATGGGGCCGGACTTCCACAGTCCAGATCCTCCCGCGACCGGCCTGTATCTCGCCGACGACCAACCGGCCGCGCTCGTCGCAGCCGGCATCCCCGGCGGCGAAGCGCAGCAGATCGTGCAGGGTCTCGATATTCCGGGGCAATGGTGGGCGGTGTTCCGCTCGCAACCGCTCGACCGGCTGATCCAACGCGCCCTGATCGCCAATCCCGACATACACGCCGCCGCCGCTGGGCTGCGGGCCGCCCAGTTCACGGCGCGCGCCCAACGTGCCACGCTGTTTCCCACGGTGCAGGCAGGCGTCTCGGGGACGCAGAACCAAGTGTCGAGCATCCTGTCCGCGCCCACTTCCAGCGGCGATTTCGTCTACGGCCTGTTCACGCTGGGCTTTACCATCAGCTACACGCTCGACCTGTTCGGCGCCAACCGCCGGGCGACCGAATCGCTCGAGGCATTGGCCGAGTCGCAGTGCTTCCAGCTCGAGGCGGCCTATCTGTCTCTCGCTTCCAACGTCGTCGCCGCCGCCATCCTGGAGGCGTCGCTGCGGTCCCAGATCGACGTGACCCAGCGCATCATCGCCGCGCAGCGCGAGACGCTCGGCATCCTACGGCAACAGGAGGGTCTAGGCGCGATCACCGGCGCCGACGTGGCCCAGCAGGAGGCGGCGCTTGCCCAGGCCGAGGTCACCCTGCCGCCCTTGCAGAAGGCGCTGGCCCAGCAGCGCAACCTGCTCGCCACGCTGATCGGACGTCTGCCGAGCGACCGGCTGGCGGAGCGCTTCGAGTTGAGCGACCTCACGTTGCCGTCGGACCTGCCGCTCAGCCTGCCGTCGCGGCTGGTCGAGCAACGACCCGACATTCGAGCGGCGGAGGCCAACCTGCACTCGGCGAGCGCTGCAGTGGGTGTCGCGATCGCCAACCAGTTCCCGCAGATCACCTTGACGGCCGGCGTCAGCACGCAATCGGGTGCCCTCGACCAGCTGTTCCTGCCCGGGCTGGGCGCCTCGACGATCGGCGCCAGCGTCCTGCAGACGGTGCTCGACGGCGGCGCGCTGGCGGCCAAGAAGAAGGCGGCGCAGGCGCAGCTCGAGCAGGCCGACGCGCAGTATCGTTCGACCGTGCTCACCGCCTTCCGCAACGTCGCCGACACCTTGCGGGCGCTGGAGTACGACGCCATGGCCCTGCAGGCGGCCGTCGCCTCCGAGCGCGCCGCTTCGACCAGCTTCACCATCGCCCGCCGCCGCCTCGAGCTCGGCGATACGACCTACGTCATCGTCCTGGTCGCCGAGCTCACCTACCAGCAAGCGTTGCTGACGCGCGTCCAGGCGCAGGCCAACCGCTTCACCGACACAGCGGCGCTCTTCCAGGCGCTGGGCGGCGGCTGGTGGAATCGCGACGACGAACTCTCCAATCCCGCCCAGAGGTTGACGTGCCGGCCACCCAGGCCGCCCGGCGCCGCACCCAAGACCGCCGCGCTCAAATGACAGGGGAACCATCATGTGGTGTTGGACGTCAGGCTGCGCCGGGTTGCTAGCGGCCGCCAGCGTGCTCGTATCCGGTTGCGCCGCGACGTGCGATGCGACGCCGGACAAGCTGGCCGCCTTGCAACGCGGCATGAGCTACCAAGAGACCACGCGGATCATGGGCTGTTCCGGCAGCCTCGTCTCTCCGCAGGGTCCCGCTTCAGGCGAGGTATCGACGGTCGAGTGGACCGGCCCGGGTACGATCTTCACGGCAACGCAGCTCGACTTTCGCGACGACCGCCTGCTTTTCTACACGACACGATCCCGCGGCGGTTGGTGACGGCACGCTGATGCCTGCAGCATTGCAGACGCAGTGCGATGCCTCTAATTGATGCAATTGCAGAATTAGTGTCGTAAGAATCCTGTAAGGGAGGACCCGCACCAAAGCGGACGTCCACACAGGGTCGCGATGCAGGCAATCGTTGGAGCAGCACTGCAGCAGCGCATACTTGTGCTGATTCTCGCTGTCGCGCTGATGGCTGGCGGCCTGTTCGCTTACAAACAGCTTAACATCGAGGCCTATCCCGATCCGGTTCCGCCGATGATCGAGATCGTGACGCAGAATCCCGGCCAGTCGTCGGAGGAGATCGAGCGTTACATCACCATACCGATCGAAGTGCAGATGGCGGGAATCCCCTTCGTCACATCGATCCGCACCATCTCCCTGACCGGCCTCTCCGACGTGAAGGTGCAGTTCAGCTACGACCTCAGCTACCGTGAAGCTTCACAGCTTGTGATCAACCGCCTGTCGCAGCTCGGACCGCTGCCCAACAGCGCGCAGCCTTTCATTGCGCCGACCAGCCCGATCGGCGAGATCTTCCGCTACCGCGTGGTCGGCCCGCCGGGCTACAGCGTGACCGACCTGAAGACCATCCAGGACTGGATCCTGTTGCGCCGCCTGAAATCGGTGCCCGGCGTGATCGACATCACGAGCTGGGGCGGCAAGAGCAAGACCTTCGACATCACCGTCGATCTCGACAAGCTTTTGGCCTACGGCCTGACGCTGAAGCAGGTGATCGACGCGCTGAACGGCGCCAACATCAATGTCGGCGCCAACACGGTCAATCTCGGGCCGCAGTCGGCGGTGATCCGGAGCGTCGGCCAGATCCGCACCATGGCCGACATCGGCCACACCATGCTGACGGTGCGCGACGGCTCGCCGGTGTTGGTTTCCGACGTGGCGACGATCACGGTCGGCAACGAGCCGCGGCTCGGCGTGGCCGGCCAGGACCACGACGACGATATCGTGCAGGGCATCGTGCTGATGCGGCGCGGGGCGGAGACCCTGCCGACCCTGCGCGCCGTCGAGAGGGAGGTCGAGCGCATCAACCGTTCCGACCTGCTGCCGCCCGGCGTGCGCATCGAACGCATCTATGATCGCAGCGTCCTGGTCGACGTGACGACCAGCACCGTGCTGCATAACATGGTGATGGGCGTCTGCTTCGTGTTCCTGATCCAGTGGCTGTTCCTGGGCGACCTGCGCAGCGCGCTGATCGTCTCCGCGACCATTCCCTTCGCGCTCCTGTTCGCCGTCGTCATCTTGGTGCTGAGCGGGGAATCGGCGAACCTGCTGTCGATGGGCGCCATCGATTTCGGCATCATCGTCGATGCCACCGTGATCATGGTGGAGAACATCTACCGTCATCTCGCCGAGAGGAGCGCCGGCCACGCGGACCGCCCGACGCTGCCGACCCCGCGCGGCCTCACTGGCAAGGTGGCGACGATCTATCACGCCTCGGGCGAGGTCACGCAGGCGATCTTCTTCTCGGCCACCATCATCATCGCGGGCTTCCTGCCGCTGTTCACCTTGTCGGGCGTCGAGGGCCACATCTTCGGGCCGATGGCCAAGACCTATGCCTATGCGCTGTCGGGCGGGCTTTTAGCCACCTTCACCGTCTCGCCGGCGCTGGCCGCCGTGCTGCTGCCGGAGAAAGTGTCGGAGACCGAGACAATCATCGTCCGCCTGTTGCGCCGCCTCTATCGGCGCGTCATCGACCGCGTGCTGCCGCGGCGCGGCGTGACGCTTGCGATCGGCGCGGGTCTCGTGGCCTGCGCTGCCATTGCCACCAGCTCGGTCGGGCTGGAATTCCTGCCCAAGCTGGAGGAGGGAAATATCTGGTTGCGGGCGGCGCTGCCGCCGTCGGTGTCGCTCGACGAGGGCAACGGCTACGCCAATCGCATGCGCCGCCTGGTGAAGGGCTTCCCCGAGGTCGAAACGGTCATCACCCAGCATGGCCGGCCCGACGACGGCACCGATCCCGACGGCTTCTCCAATGTCGAGTTCTTCGTGCCGCTGAAGCCGGCCTCCAAATGGCGCAAGGGCCTGAAGAAGGAGCAGTTGATCGCCGAGATGGGCGAGGCGCTGCGCGCGGGCTTCCCCGGCACGACCTTCGGCTTCTCGCAGTACATCCAGGACAACGTGCAGGAAGCCGCGTCCGGCATCGACGCGGAAAACGCCATCAAGATCACCGGCCCCGATCTCGACACGCTGCGCAAGATTGCCATCGAAATCCGCGGCGTGCTCGAGAAGGTGCGGGGCATCACCGACATCCAGGTGCCGCCGCTGCTCGGGCAGCCTACCATCAGGATCGACATCGACCGCGAGCGCGCCGCGCGCTACGGCCTGTCGCCCGGCGACATCAACGCCACCATCCAGGCCGCGGTCGGGGGCCAGGCGGCGGGCGACCTCTACGAGCCGGGCAGCGACCGGCACTTCCCCATGCTGGTGCGGC
>DATHNU010000670.1:0-2666 GCA_035485695.1 Reyranella sp.
CCCGCCCACCGTCAACGTCACGGCGACCTACCCCGGTGCGTCCGCCGAGGTCATCGCCGCCACCGTCGCCACGCCGCTCGAGCTCGAGATCAACGGCGTCGACGACATGCTCTACATCAACTCGCAGTCGACCGGCGACGGACGCCTGTCGATCAACGTCGTGTTCAAGCCCGGCGTCGACGTCGACCAGGCGCAGGTCAACGTGCAGAACCGCGTCGCCGTCGCCCAGCCGCGCCTGCCGCAGGACGTGCAGCGGCTGGGCGTCGTGGTGCGCAAGGCCTCGCCCGACCTGATGATGGTCGTGCACATGACCTCGCCCGACGGCAGTCGCGACCAGCAATACATCTCCAACTACGCCACGCTCAACGTGAAGGACGTGCTTGGTCGCGTCGATGGCGTCGGCAACGTGCAGGTCTTCGGCGCGCGCGATTATTCCATGCGCGTCTGGCTCGATCCCGCCCGCGTCGCCGGCCACAACCTGACAGCATCCGAGGTGGTCGCGGCGCTGCGGGCCGCCAACCTGCAGGTTGCCGCGGGGTCGATCAACCAGGCGCCGGCCGTATCGCCCGGCGCCTTCACCCTGTCGGTCCAGACCCTGGGGCGGCTGAGCGCCCCGGAGGAGTTCGGCAACATCGTGTTGCGTGCCGAGCCCGACGGTTCGGTGACGCGCTTGCGCGACGTGGCCCGCATCGAGTTGGGCGCGCAGGACTACACGGTGAATGCCTATCTCGACAACAAGAACGCCACGGCGCTCGCCATCTTCCAGCGCCCGGGGTCGAACGCGCTCGCCACCTCGGCCGGCGTGAAGGCGGCGATGGAGCACCTCAAGAAGGACTTCCCCGAGGGCCTCGACTATTCGGTGGTCTACAATCCGACGGAGTTCATCCAGGCCTCGGTCGACGCGGTGATCGAGACGCTGTTCGAGGCGCTGCTGCTGGTCGTGATCGTGGTGATCCTGTTCCTGCAGACATGGCGGGCGGCGATCATCCCGCTGCTTGCCATTCCGGTGTCGCTGATCGGCTCGTTCGCCGTGATGGCGGCGGTTGGTATCTCGTTCAACACGCTGTCGCTGTTCGGACTGGTCCTGGCGATCGGTATCGTGGTCGACGACGCCATCGTCGTGGTCGAGAATGTCGAGCGCTACCTGACCCAGGGCATGTCGCCCAAGGCGGCGGCGCACAAGACCATGGATGAGGTAGGCGGCGCGCTGATCGCCATCTCACTGGTGCTGATCGCGGTGTTCCTGCCGACCGCCTTCATCACCGGCCTACAGGGCACGTTCTACAAGCAGTTTGCCATCACCATCGCGGCCTCGACGGCGATCTCGGCCTTCGTGTCGCTCACGCTCTCGCCGGCCATGGCGGCGCTGCTGCTCAAGACCCACGCGGTGTCGCATGTCGAGAAGCCCAAGCCGACGCTGCTCGAGCGGCTGGCCTGGCCGCTCAACTGGTTCTTCCGCCAGTTCAACCGCGGCTTCGAGGCGCTGTCGAATTTCTACGGCCGCGCCACGGCGCGGCTCATCCGCATGGCGACGGTCATCCTGGTGATCTATGGCGGTCTGCTTTTCCTGGCCGGCAACCGGCTGGTCGAGACGCCGACCGGCCTGATCCCGCAGCTCGACCGTTCCTACCTGATCGCCGCCATGCAACTTCCCCAGGGCGCCACCTTGGAGCGCGCCGACAGACTGGTGCGCCAGGCGTCCGAGATGATCATGGCGACGCCGGGCGTATCGCACGCCGTGGCCTTCGTCGGCTTTGACGGCGCCACCTTCACCAACGCGCCCAACACCGGCGTCATCTTCGTCACCCTGAAGCCGTTCGAGGAGCGCCGTGACGAGCCCAAGGACAAGATCCTGGCGGCGTTGCGCGCCAAGATGTTCTCGCTGCGTGAGGCCTTCGTGTTCGTGCTCGAGCCGCCCTCGGTGCCCGGCATCGGCACCGGCGGCGGCCTGAAGGGCTACGTCCAGGATCGCGCCGCGCGCGGCCTGCCGGCGCTCGAGGGCGCCACCTGGGCGCTGGCCGGCGCCGCCGGCCAGACACCTGGCCTCACCCAGGCCTTCACGCTGTTCAGCACCAAGACACCGCAGATCTGGGCCGAAATCGACCGCACCAAGGCCGAACAGCTGGGCGTGCCGATCGGACGCGTGTTCGACACGCTCTCGGTCTATATGGGCTCGGCCTACGTCAACGATTTCAACATCCTCGGGCGCACCTACCAGGTGACGGCGCAGGCCGACGATCCCTATCGACTGACCCTGCGCGACGTCGCCAACCTCAAGACGCGCAGCGACAGCGGCGAGATGGTGCCGATCGGCTCGGTGGCGACCTTCTCCGACACCACCGGCCCCTATCGCGTGGCGCGCTACAATCTCTATCCCGCGGCCGAGGTCCAGGTGGCGCTGCTGCGCGGCTTCTCCTCGGGCCAGGGCATCGCCGCCATGGAGGGGCTGGCCGACAAGGTGCTGCCCTCGGGCTTCGGCTTCGAATGGACCGAGATCGCGCTGCAGGAAAAGCTCGCGGGTAATACCGCGATCCTGGCCTTCAGCCTGGCCGTGGTCTTCGTCTTCCTGTTGCTGGCCGCCCTCTACGAGAGCTGGCTGCTGCCGCTCGCCGTCATCCTGATCGTGCCGATGTGCATCCTGGCGGCCATGATCGGCGTCAACATCC
>DATHNU010000671.1:0-4890 GCA_035485695.1 Reyranella sp.
GTCCGTCCCGACCATGAGAAGCGGGCCGTGGAGATCCTGCGCGAGGAACTGCCCGACGTCTTCATCTCGGCCGGCCACGAGATCGCGCCCGAGTTCCGTGAATTCGAACGGCTGTCGACGGTGGTGCTGAACGCCTATCTCGGGCCGGTGATGGGCCACTACCTGCGCCGTCTCAGCCCGCGGCTGGAAGCGCTCGGCATGACGGCTGTGCCGCACCTCACGCAGTCCAACGGCGGCGTCATCGGTTTTCCGACCGCTGCCGACATGCCGGTGCGCACCGTGCTCTCCGGCCCCTCGACCGGCGTGGTCGGCGCCCAGGCGATCGGCGCATTGGCGGGCTTCGCCGACCTCATCACCTTCGACATGGGCGGCACCTCGACCGACGTCGCCCTGTTGCAGGATGGCCGCTGCCGGCTCGCGGCAGAGGCTACCGTGCATGGCTACCCGATCAAGGCGCCCATGCTCGACATCCATACCGTCGGCGCGGGCGGCGGCTCGATCGCCTATATCGACAGTGGCGGGCTGCTGAAGGTGGGGCCGCGCTCCTGCGGCGCCGATCCCGGCCCGGCCTGCTACGACAGGGGCAACGAGGAGCCCGCGGTCACCGACGCCAATGTCGTGCTGCAGACCCTGAATCCCAAGCACCTTTTGGGCGGCCGCATGAAGATCCGGCAGGATCTTAGTCTGCGGGCGATCGGCCGCCTGGCCGAGCAGCTGGGCCTCGGCGTTCCCGAGACGGCGCAAGGCATCCTGTCGGTGGTGACCGCCAACATGGCGCGCGCCATCCGCGTTATTTCCGTGCAGCGCGGCCACGACCCGCGCGACTACACGCTGATGGCGTTCGGCGGCGCCGGCCCCTTGCATGCCGCCCGGCTGGCCCGCGAGCTCGACATGGGCCGCGTGCTGGTGCCGGCCAACCCCGGCATTCTCTGCGCCATGGGCCTGCTGCTGACCGACCTGCGCGCCGACTTCGGCCTGACCCGGTTGCTGCCCGCGACAGAGGCCTCGACGGCCGCCGTCGCAGAAGCCTTCGCCGCGCTCGCCGGGCGCGCCGAGCGCTGGTTCGAGCACGAGGCCATCGCGCCTGCCGCGCGGCGGCTCGCGCGCACCGTCGACATGCGCTACCACGGCCAGAACTACGAGCTCAGCGTCGCCGTGCCCGAGGGCCCGATCGTGCCCGCCACGCTGCAGGCGCTGGCCGCAGGCTTCGGCGAGGCGCATCGCCAGCGCTACGGCTTCGCCGCCGATGGCGACCCGGTACAGCTCGTCACGCTGCGCGTCGAGGCGACCGGCACCGTGCGCAAGGCCGAGCTCCTGGCGCATCCCGACGCCGGGGCGGATGCGTCGGGCGCCATCGTCGAGCATCGGCCGGTATGGCTGGCCGAGACGCGCGATTTCGTTCCGACGCCGATCTACGCACGCGAGAGGCTGCGTCCGGGAAACCGTTTCTCAGGCCCCGCCATCGTCGAGCAGATGGACGCCACCACCCTGGTGCCGCCGGGCACCGCGGCGCGGGTCGACGCTTATCTCAATCTCATTCTGGAGGCGACGACATGAGCCGGTTTGTCTTTCCTCCATTCGCAAGACAGGGTTATCGCAGATGACACTTTTCCGTCGTCTCGACCGAGGGCCGCAGGCCCGAGCGGAGAGACCTTCGCGCAACGATACGCCGCTTATCGTGGAGAGAAGGTCTCTCCGCTCCGCGCTTCGCGCTCCGGTCGAGACGACGAAAGGTCGCCTGCGTTCGGGAGGCAACTCTTGAAAGCCACCACCACCCTCGACCCCATCACCATCGAGGTCATCGGTGCGTCGCTCGCCTCGATCGTCGACGAAGCCGGCGAGACGCTCTGCCAGGCCGAGCACATCCCGATCCATCTCGGCAGCTTCCTCGATCTCATCAAGCACATCATGCGACGCTACCCGACCCAGGACATCAGGCCGGGCGACGCCTTCATCGGCAACGACGCCTATGAAGGCGGTGGCACGCATCTGCCCGACATCGTGCTGGCCGAACCGATCTTCATCGATGGCCGCCTGGTCGCCTGGACGGTCAACCTCGCGCACCATGCCGACTTCGTCGATCGCGGCCACGCCCACATCTTCCAGGAGGGCCTGCGCATCCCGCCGGTGCGGCTCTACCGCGCCGGCGAGCTGCAGGGCGACGTTCAGGACCTGATCCTGCTGAACTGCCAGGTGCCGAGCGAGCGCCTGTCCGACCTGCGCGCGCAGCGCGCCGCCAATCGCGTCGGCGTCAAACGTTTCCAGGCGCTGGCGGCGAAGTACGGCACCGAGACGGTGCTGCAGGCGGGCGAGGCGTTGATGGACTATGCCGAGCGCAAGATGCGCGCCGCCATCGCCGCCATGCCCGACGGCACCTGGCGCTTCGCGGACGTGTTCGACAACGAGGAAGTGGCGGGCCTGCTGCCGCTCGCGGTCGAGGTGACGGTCAAGGGCGATGCCATGTCGCTTGCCTTCGACGCGCCGGAGCAGATGCGCGCCGGCATCAACATGACCTACACCGCGCTGCTCGCCACCACCTACTACATCGTGAAGTCGGTGATGGACCCGTCCATCCCGCCCAATGCCGGCCTGGCGCGGCCACTCAGCATCGCGGCACCGGAAGGTAGCATCCTCAATTGCGTCGCGCCGGCCGCGGTCAACGGCCGCCTGCAGACCTGCCAGAGGGTCGCCGACATGATTTTAGGCGCGCTGGCGCAGGCCATCCCCGAGAGGGTCATGGCCTGCTCCAACTCCGCCTGCACCGTCGCCTATTTCATCGGCAAGCGGCCGCAGGACGGGTCGACCTGGGTCTATCTCGAAACCATCGGCGGCGGCAGCGGTGCGCGCGCCACCAAGGACGGGCTGGACGGCGTGCACGTCCACACCACCAACACATCGAACCTGCCGGTCGAGGCGCTGGAGATCGAGTATCCGCTGACCCTGATGCGCTACGAGCTGGTCGAGGATTCCGGCGGCGTCGGCCAGTATCGCGGCGGCATGGGCCTGCGCCGTGTCTATCAGGCGACCCACGACTGCCGCGTTCGGGTCGATATCACGCGCCAGCGCTCGCAGAGCTGGGGCCTGTTCGGCGGCGGCCCCGGCGCCCACGGCCAGGTGGAAGCAGGCCCCGGCGTGGTCTTCGACGGCGACTCCGCCGTGCTGAAGGCCGGCCAGTGGTTCGCCATCGTGACGCCGGGCGCCGGCGGCTTCGGCCCGTCCGCGCAACGCGATCCGACCGCCGCGGCGCGCGATCTTGCCGAGGGCGCGATCAGCCCGGCGACGGCGAAAGAGGTCTACGGCGTGTCGACGCCATCGCAGGCCGGCTGATCGCGATGGAGCGACCCGTTGCGCGAGCTAATGCAAGATCAAGCACATCGCTTGCAGGATCGGCAAACAGGTGGCGGAGATCATTGGAACGATTGATTTGCGCAACTGTGGCGTGCCGTTCGCACAGGCAATGGCGACCTGCGTACGGTTGACCACGCCGAGCTTGCGCATGATCTGTCGAACGTGAACCTTGACCGTTCCCTCCCTGATTCCCAGCAGGCGTGCAATCGCCTTGTTCGAGTCTCCACGACCGAGATGTTCGAGCACCGATTTTTGTCTTTCCGTGAGATTGATATTTATTGAAGCCGCGTCCGCGACGTCTTCCGCGACGCCGCCGCCTGCATCGAGGAGGGTGCCCTCGATCGGAGGGGAACTACTCTCTGTCGTTCCATTCAGGCGAGCCGTTCCGTTCAGGTCGGTTGTCCCATTCAGAAGAGCTGTTCCAGCCAGGCCAGCCGTTCCATTCAAGGCGGCATTGCGACGCCGAGGCTGGATCGTGGCGGGAAAATACGAACCTCCCCTGAAAATGAACGAGAGCGCCTGCAGCGCCAGTTGCGCGTTGGTGCCCGCGTACAGGAAGCCCTGCGCGCCAGCGCCCAGCGCCGAGAGGATCTCCTCGCGACTGTCGTTGTCGGACAGGATGACCAGCGGGGCTTCCCCCGCACGCGCTCTCAGTCCCTTGATCCGCTTGAGGTGCTTGTGGTCGCCGACGGAGGCGCCGCCGACATTGTAGATGATCATGCTGCAATGGGCGTCGCTGTCGATCCATCTTTCGGCGTCGTCCGGCGTGAGCGACGCGAGCCGGAACTTGGTCGCCTTGGACAGCTGATCGAGAAGTGTGACGAGTCCCAAATTCCGCAAAGGCAGTGAGTCAACGATTAAAATTGTAGATTCGTCGGACGACCCTGACATATCCCCCTCCACTTCCGCAGCGCTGTTTCCCCACGCACTACGCAAATGCCCTGCTGAAAAGAACAACTAAAAGTTGCAGAAGGCTGCTGTGACTGAATTGGTACAGCCCCTCGAACGCGTATTAAAACTGTTGCATGCCATGTGCCGACAACCCATGATTGATCACCCCTGAGCGTACTCTAGGCATGCAAAAAAATACAAGTGACCGCGACCGCCTGCCGATGGATTGGGTGTGATCAAATTGTGACCGCGCTTCGTCCGAACGCGTGCCGCGGCCCATCCGGCGAGTTGTACGCCATTAGGTCAATAGCCGCACCGGTTGCCAAAATCTTATGATGAGTGCGTCCAACCGCCTCCACCTCCGAGCGGGACGCCATGAAACACGGTCACGGCAACGGTGATCTTGCGACGCCGGCATCGGTCGCCCATCGGCTCGCGAACCTGGTTGATGGCATGCCGCGGCGGGCGATGCGCAACATCATGCTGCTGGCGATCTGCCAGGCGCTGACGCAGAGCAGCAACACCCTGATGAACGCCTCGTCGGCGCTGGCGGTGCTGACCATCGTTTCGCCCGACATGCGCATGTGGGCGAACCTGCCGATAACCATGCAGCATTTCGGTGTCATGCTGTCGGTCTTTCCGGCCTCGCTG
>DATHNU010000672.1:0-3708 GCA_035485695.1 Reyranella sp.
GGGCAGGTAGGCCTGGCCGGCTTCCGAGAGCAGCAGCGAGCGATTGCGCCGCACGAACAATTTTAATCCGAGGCGCTGTTCCAGCCCGCGCACCTGATGGCTGATCGCGGCCTGGGTGACGCTCAATTCGTCGGCAGCATCGGTAAAGCTCATGTGGCGGGCAGCGGCCTCGAAGGCACGCAATCCGTTGAGCGGCGGCAGGCTTCGCTTCATGACGCTCCCATCACATGAGTTATTCTTATCAAAACAGGACAAAGGGTCATTTGTAAAGCACCCCCCGGGGTCCCAAATCCGCTGCAGACCAAGCGTTATTCCATCGGGGAGCAGTCCTATGGCCGACATCTCGCTTCATTACAGTTCCAAGGCGCCGCTGGCCGGCACCTACACGGCCTTCAACCAGATTCTGGCAGACTGGCGCCGCCGCGCCCGCGAGCGCCGCGAGCTTGCCACCCTCGACAGCCGCACGATCCGCGATCTGGGCCTCAGCCCGAGCGACGTCCAGTTCGAGGTCAACAAGCCCTTCTGGCGGAGCTAACCCCACTCCGGAGCGAGCCCGTTCCTACCCTGCGCAGGCTCACAATCTCTCCGGATCCTAGCCGGCGGTCGACCCTCAGCCTCCCTGTCGACCGCCGGCTTTTTCTTTGCCCGCGCCCGTGCCTCTTGCTAGACGCCGCGCGTGCCTCTTTCAGACCTCCAGATCCAGGCGCTGGCCCGCGACGCCGCGCAGCGTGCGACCGCCGGTGACTTTGCCGGTGCCGAGCCGTTGCTGGCGCAGATGGCCGAGGCGCGGCCCAATTCTGGACAGGTGCTCAATCTCCTCGGCCAGGCGCGGCTGAAGCTTGGACGTTTCGTCGAGGCGCGCGAACCCTTGGAGCGCGCGGCGAAATTCCTGCCAAAGGATGCCGCCGCCCAGGTCAACCTTGCGGGCTGCCTCTCGGTGCTGGGCGACCACGCGCAGGCGCTGGCAGCGCTCGAGCGCGCGGCCCTGCTGAAGCCGGGCGATGCCGCCATCGCCCATAACAGAGGCCGCGCGCTGGAGGCGCTGGGCCGCGCCGACGAGGCCGAGCGCGCCTACGACGAGGCCCTGTCGATCGATCATCGCCTGATGCCGTCCCTCAGCGCCCGCGCCGGCCTGCTCGCGGCGCGCGGCGACTGGATGGGAGCGTTGGGCGATCTCGACATGGCCCTGACCAATCGGCCCGACGACCCGCATCTACGCCTGCGCCGCGGCGAACTGCTGTTGCGCCAAGGCGACTGGCTGCGCGGGCTTGCCGACCATGAAGCGCGGCTGGAGATCGCGGGCGAGCGCTACGCGCCCGACCTGCCGCGCTGGCAGGGCGAGCCGCTTTCCGGCCGGCTTATGGTCTATCCCGAGCAGGCCGACATCGAGAGCGACGCCGCGATCCGCGATACGCTGCTTCTGGCGCGCGGCGTGGATGCGGTGTTCCAGTGTTCGGCGTTGCTCGGCGAATTGCTCGCAGGACCGACGATCTGTCGCGGCGAGTCTCTCGATGGCTTTGCAGCGGCAGCTCCGCTGCGCAGTTTGCCGCATCTGCTGGGTTGGACGCTCGAGTCGTTGCCGCCGCCCGGCGCCGTACGGACGAAGGCCGAGACCTCCGCGCGGATCGGGTGGTTCGCCCGCACCGAGCCGCCTGCCGGCGTCGCCGTCGAACGCAACGGCAGGCAGATCGCAAGTTATGGCTTGGTCGTCGGCAACGACACGACCCCTACGCACATCGCCGCCCTTCTCGGCGTTCCGACGCTGATGCTGCTGGGGCCTTCCGCCGACTGGCTGTGGGGTCCACAGACCGGAATGTCGCCGTGGTATCCGACGCTGGAAGTGCTGCGCGAGGAGGAGAGCGAAAAGCTGGCGGCGCGGCTTGGGAGGTGCTGATATCCGCAGCCTGCGGAGGACCCTCAAAATGGCCAAGACCCTGTTCGACAAGATCTGGGACAGCCACGTCATCACCGATCTCGGCAACGGCTTCGTGCTGCTGCACATCGACCGTCTGCTGCTGCACGACCTGTCCGGCGCGCGCGCCCTGCAGGAAGCCGTCGAGAAGGGCTATGCGCCGGCGCAGCCGCGGCTGGTCTACGGCACGCCCGACCACGCCATCTCGACGGCGCCAGGCCGCACCGAGAAGACCTTTCCGCCCGGCGAGCCGCTGATCCGCAACATGCGCGCCGCCACGGCCAAGTACGGCATCCGCCTGTTCGACCTCGGCCAGGACGGCAACGGCATCGTGCACATCATCGGCCCGGAGCTGGCGCTCACCCTGCCTGGCACGACGCTGATCTGCGGCGACAGCCACACCTGCACCCATGGCGGCATGGGCGCGCTCGCGTTTGGCGTGGGCTCGTCGGAGCTGGTGCATGCGCTCGCCACCCAGACCATGGTGCAGCGCAAGCCCAAGCGCTTCCGCGTGCATTTCGAGGGCAGGATCCCCGAAGGCGTGACGCCCAAGGACATGATCCTGCACCTGATCGGCGATGTCGGCACGGCGGCCGGCACGGGCCACGCGGTCGAATATGCCGGCTCGGCGATTAGAAGCCTGCCGGTCGAGGGGCGGCTCACGATCTGCAATCTGTCGATCGAGATGGGCGCGCGCACCGGCATGGTGGCACCCGACGACATCACCTTCGAGTATCTCGCCGGCCGCGACTTCGCGCCCAAGGAGGCGATGTGGGACAGGGCCGTCGCCCATTGGCGCAGCTTGCCCTCCGATCCCGACGCCGAGTTCGATCGCGAGCATACGATCGACATGAGCAAGGTGGCGCCGCAGATCACCTGGGGCACCAGCCCCGAGCACGTCATCGCCGTCGACAAAGCGGTGCCAGATCCGATGACGGGACCGGAGGACAAACGCGCGGCCTGGACGGCGGCGCTGCAGTATCAGGGGCTCGAGCCCGGCAAACCGATCGAGGGCACCAGGGTCGACTGGGTGTTCATCGGTTCCTGCACCAACAGCCGCATCTCCGACCTGCGCGCCGCCGCCGCCGTCGCCAAGGGCCGCCACAAGGCGGACCACGTGACCGCCTGGATCGTGCCGGGATCGGAGCGGGTGAAGCGCGAGGCCGAGGCCGAGGGACTCGACCGGGTGTTCCGCGAGGCCGGCTTCGAATGGCGTGAGCCCGGCTGCTCGATGTGCATCGCCTCCAACGGCGAGCGGGTGCCGCCGGGCCAGCGCAGCGTCTCGACGTCCAACCGCAATTTTGTCGGCCGCCAGGGCCCGGGCGCGCGCACCCATCTCGCCAGTCCCGCGATGGCCGCGGCGGCGGCGATCAAGGGCGCGATTGCCGATGTGAGGAAGCTTTAGCAAATCGTCGCCCCGACCGGAGCGAAGCGGAGTGGAGGGGCCTTGCTTCAACGACTTGCTGCAAATCGTTTCGAGAAGGTCTCTCCACTGCGCCTCGCTTCGCGAGGCTTCGGTCGAGACGACGGGAGGGATGTAAATGGAAAAATTCACCAAGGTAACCGGCGTGGCGGCGCCGCTGATGCGCCAGAACGTCGATACCGATCTCATCATCCGGATCGAGCGGTTGGTCAGCAACACCGGCCGCCAGGGGCTGGGGCCTTATTGCTTCGAGCAGATCCGCTTCAAGCCGGACGGCAGCGAAAATCCCGACTGCGTGTTCAACCAGGAACCCTACCGAGGGGCGCCCATCATCCTGTCGGCCGACAATTTTGGCTGCGGGTCCTCCCGCGAG
>DATHNU010000673.1:0-2456 GCA_035485695.1 Reyranella sp.
CGCCTCCTTGGCAAAGGCGAGATCAAGACCAAGATCGAAGTGAAGGTCGCGGGCGCCTCGGCGTCGGCGATCGCCGCGGTCGAGAAGGCCGGCGGCAAGGTCGAGCTGCCGCCCAAGCCCGCAGCCGAGGCGGCCTAAAAGCCCGACGGCGTGAGTGGGGGTGTCTGGCCTCCTTTGTGTCGTTGTCGTCACGCGTGAGGTTCCATGGCATCCGCTGCCGAGCAACTTGCATCCAACCTGAACTGGGGCGCGATCGGTAAGGCAACCGAGCTCAAGAAGCGCCTGTGGTTCACCGTGGCCGCGCTGGTCGTCTTCCGCATCGGCGCCTATATCCCGGTGCCCGGCGTCGACCCCCGTGCCCTCGCCGAGATGTTCTCGCACCAGGCCGGCGGCATCGCGGGCCTGCTCGACGTGTTCTCGGGCGGCTCGATCGGCCGCATGTCGGTGCTGGCGCTCAGCATCATGCCGTACATCTCGGCCTCCATCATCATGCAGATCCTGACGACGGTGGTGCCGTCGCTGGAAGCGCTGAAGAAGGAGGGCGAGGCCGGCCGCAAGAAGATCAACCAGTACACGCGCTACGGCACGGTGATCCTGGCGACCTTCCAGGCCTACGGCATCGCCGTCGGTCTCGAGAGCCAGGTCGCTTCGGTGGGGCCGGTGGTGGTCGATCCCGGCCTGTTCTTTCGCTTCGTAACCATCGTCACCCTGGTCGGCGGCACGCTGTTCCTGATGTGGCTGGGCGAACAGATCACCGCGCGCGGCGTCGGCAACGGCGTCTCGCTGATCATCTTCGCCGGCATCGTGGCTGCCCTGCCCAACGCCCTGATCCAGACCCTGGAACTGGGCCGCACCGGTGCGCTGTCGGCGCTGTTCATCATCGCGCTTGCGGTCGGCGTGGTGCTCGTGGTGTCGGTCGTCGTCTTTGTCGAGACGGCGCAGCGACGAATCGTGGTGCAATATCCAAAGCGACAGGTCGGCAACAAGATGTATGGCGGCGAGGCCTCGCACCTGCCGCTCAAGATCAATACCTCCGGCGTGATCCCGCCGATCTTCGCCTCCTCGCTGCTGCTCTTTCCGGCCACCATCGCCTCGTTCCAGGGCAATGCCGGCGAGCCGGGCTGGCTGCAATGGGTCGCCACCTATCTCGGCCATGGCCAGCCGCTCTATCTGCTGGCCTATGTCGGTCTGATCGTCTTCTTCTGCTTCTTCTACACAACGGTGGTCTTCAACCCGACCGACACGGCCGACAACCTGAAGAAGAACGGCGGCTTCGTGCCCGGCATCCGCCCGGGCAAGAACACCGCCGACTATCTGGAATACATATTAAACCGGCTGACCGTGATCGGTGCGATCTACCTGTCGGCGGTCTGTATCCTGCCCGAGCTGCTGATCGCCCGCGGCGGCGTGCCGTTCTACTTCGGCGGCACCAGCCTGCTGATCGTGGTCTCGGTCACCCTCGACACGGTCACCCAGATCCAGGCGCACCTGCTGGCCCACCAGTACGAGGGCCTGATCAAGAAGGCCCGGCTGCGGGGCCGCAGCCGATGAGGATGGGTCGATGAACCTGATCCTTCTCGGACCGCCGGGCGCCGGCAAGGGCACCCAGGCGCAGCTGCTGCAGCGCGAGCGTGGCCTGGTCCAGCTCTCGACCGGCGACATGCTGCGCGCCGCGGTGGCCTCGGGCAGCGAGCTCGGCAAGAAGGCCAAGGACATCATGGAGAAGGGCGAGCTGGTGCCCGATGCGTTGATGGTCGGCCTGATCCGCGACCGTATCGCGCAGCCCGATTGCGCCCAGGGCTTCATCCTGGACGGCTTTCCACGCACCGAGGCCCAGGCCAAAGCGCTCGACCTGATGCTGGCCGAGACCGGCAAGAAGCTCGACCGCGTGATCGAAATGGAGGTCGACGAGAAGGCGCTGACCGAGCGCATCGTCGGCCGTTACACCTGTGCAGTGTGTGGCACGGGCTACCACGACAAGTTCAAGCGGCCCAAGGTTGAAGGGGTCTGCGACGTTTGCGGCTCCAAGGAATTCGTCCGCCGCAAGGATGATAATGCAGAGACCATGAAGACACGTATGGTCGCCTACCGCGCCCAGACCGAACCCCTGCTGCCCTACTACAGCGGCCGCGGGGTGCTGCGGAAGGTCGACGGGATGGCGTCCATGGATGAGGTTCACCGTCAAATTTCCGGGGTTTTAGCCGGGACTTGACAAGCTTTGTGTTCCGTTGACTCGGGGGCGCTTCTCCCTATAATCGCGCGCTTTTCCGGGGCCAGCGGAACGTTCGACGGGCGCGCGCAAGCGCGCCGTAAGTCTTTGAAGGAGTTGAAACTTTGGCTCGTATAGCCGGTGTGAACATTCCGACCGCAAAACGCGCGGTGATCGGGTTGCAATATATCCACGGGATCGGCCTGGCGAAGGCCAAGGAGATCCTGGGGAAAGTGGGGATCGATGA
>DATHNU010000674.1:0-2591 GCA_035485695.1 Reyranella sp.
GACATGAAGGCCCGGCTCGACTGCCAGACCGGCTCGTGGCTGTCGATGGGCGCCTTGGCGGCCGGCGTGCCGATGGGCGCGAGCCACGGCATCGGCTATGTGCTGGGCGCCGTGTTCGACGTCCCGCATGGTCATACATCGTGCATCATGCTGCCCTCGGTGATGCGCTGGAACAAATCGGCCAACGCCGATCGCCAGGCGCTGATCGCCAGCGCCATGGGCCATCCCGGCAAGGATGCCGGCGACGTGCTCGACGCCTTCATCCGCGGGCTCGGCATGCCCAGGAGCCTGGGCGAGGTGAAGGTCGGCAAGGAGAACTTCGAGCGCATCGCCCAACAGGCGATGGGCACGCCCTGGGTGCCGCGCAATCCGCGCAAGATCGAAGGGCCGGCGCAGGTGAAGGAAATCCTGGAACTGGCGGCTTAGAAACATGGTGCCTGCTGGCCTGCACCCCTTGTCGCGAGATGATCCTTTTTCGGATCACCTGACTGGCAGGGGTTTCCGCAGTTTCCGCAGTTTCCGCTAGCGATCCGCCAATCAGCGTCGGGCATCCGTCCCAGCGCAACGCGGGACCGACATCGCCGGTAATTTCCGCAATTTGCGCAATTTCCGCTAGCGATTCGCCAATTAGCGCCGGCTTTGGGTCCCAGCGCAGCGCCGGCCGGCCGTTGCCGGCAGGATAGACGTAGCCTTGCGTGACTGTAGGCGGATGCACGGTGCTGCTTCCTGGTTTTGCCGCTGGGCTAAACATAAGTGACGCTGAGATAAAGTCAAGTTACACTTTCATTAGTTAAGCGGCCGAGTTTCTGCGCACCATGTTGCGCAGAAACTCGGACGGCCCGGCGGTCCTGCACATGTGGTGAGCGTCTCATCGGACCGCGGGCCTCCAGGCCCGCCTCATGCGCTTCATATGGGCATAAATAGAGATGAGCGGGCCTGGAGGCTCGCGGTCCGGCAAGAATGAAACTGTCTTGCCGGCAACCGCCCTAATCGTGGCGGACGGCCAATTCGATATCGCCGATCCTCACCCTCGCGCCGGCCTGAAACCGCCGCAGCGCGCCGGCGGCCACGGCAAGGCCGTCGACCGACGTGCCGTTGGTCGAGCCCAGGTCCTCGATCTGCAGCGTGTTGTCGACGAGGACCAGCCGGGCGTGGCGTCGCGACACGGTCGGATGCGACAGGACCGCATCGCAATGGTCGAAGTCGCGGCCGATCACGAAGCCTTCCGCCTTTCTCTCCACCAGCCTGTCGAGCGCCAAGTCGAAGCCGAACTTGCGGCCCGCCAGGTCGGTGCCGTGGAACCGCAGCGTCGCGTGCGGCACGACGGACGTCGTGGTCCGCCGCGACGCGCCCACGCGGGCGCGCACATGGTAGATGTGGAGCGGCCGGCTGACATTCTTGGCGCGATGCTCGCCACCGTCGACGAAGGCGTAGTCGACCTGCAGCTCGGTGACGTCGCGCACCGCGCGCGACACGGCGATGCCGCCCGGCTCGGCCATGGACTGTATGCGCTCGGTGAGATTGACGCCGTCGCCGAACAGGTCGTGGTTGTCCTCATCCACCATGACCTCGCCCAGATGCACGCCGATGCGGAACAGCAGCTTCTGCTCCTCGGGCAGCAACTCGTTGAATCGCGCCATGCGCTCCTGGATGTCGATCGCCGCCGTGACCGCCGCCAGCGCCGAGCCGAATTCGGCCAGCATCGCATCGCCTGTGCCGTGGACTATGGAGCCGCCGGCGATCTCGACGGCGGGCCGCCAGACATCGCTTTTCACCGACATGAGGTTCCTGAAGGTGAGCTCTTCCTCGCCTTCGGTCAGGCGGACGAAGCCGGCGAGATCGGCGTGAAGGATCGCGGACAGGTGGCGTCGAGGCGTGTTCGAGAGAGTCATGACGATCCAGGAACCAAATCAGGTTGGAGGCAAAACGCAGATCGAGCCCGAAAATCCTTGTGTGACTGGTCCTTACGCTGCCCTAATCAGCAGGAGAGTGGTCTTGGTTCAGATGCTGTTTCGATCGGAAACGATCTTGCCCTATGCAGCATCCGCCATGCAAACCTTGTCCCACGCGCCCGCAGTGGATTCCCCCGCCTCACTGACCGTCCAACCGTCGTCTCGACCGGAGCGCGTCAGGACATCGGGGTTCGAGTATCGCCGGGTCGGGACGCGCGCGCCCTCACCGCCTCGGCGGCCTCCGCCACGCTCGGATAGGAGGGCGCGTTGGCGTCCGGCGCCAGCGACAGGCCGCGCTCGATATCCCGCCGCACCCGGTCGCGCAGGTTGCCGAAGGCGAGCGCGATGCCGCGTTCGGCAAGCTCGCGGTCGAGCTCGACCAGCATCTCGCACGCCATCAGGTCGACATCGTGGATGGCGCCGCCGTCCACCACGACACCCGCCAACGGCTGTGGCGCCGCGTCGACCAGCGCCTCGATGCGGTCGCGGAAGAGGCTGCAATTGGCAAAGAAGAGCGGTGCAGAAAAGCGATAGACCAGCAGCCCGGGCACGGGCGCCGCATCGGGCCGTTGCTCGGTGTCGTGCCAGGTGCCGTCCGGCGCACGGCCGAGCACGGCGGTGGGCGGAAAGGCCAGCGCG
>DATHNU010000675.1:0-5704 GCA_035485695.1 Reyranella sp.
TGGTGCAGGGCGGTGATGACCGAGCCCGAGCCCAGGAACAGCAGCGCCTTGAAGAAGGCGTGCGTCGTGAGGTGGAACATCGCCGCCGAATAGGAGCCAACCCCGGCGGCAAAGAACATGTAGCCGAGCTGGCTGCAGGTCGAATAGGCAACGACCCGCTTGATGTCGAACTGGGTGAGGCCGATCGTGGCCGCGAAAAAGGCCGTCGCGGCGCCGACCAGGGTGACAACCGCACTGGCGATCGGCGCCAGCTCGAACAGCGGCGACAGGCGGCAAACCATGAACACGCCGGCCGTCACCATGGTGGCGGCGTGGATCAGGGCGGAAACCGGGGTCGGGCCTTCCATGGCGTCGGGCAACCAGGTGTGGAGGCCTATCTGGGCCGACTTGCCCATGGCACCGACGAACAGCAGCAGGCAGGCCGTCTCCAGCGCCGGCAGGTCCATGCCGAGGAAATGGATGCGCATCTGGGCGATCTCGAGGCCCTTGGCGAAGATGTCGGCGTAGCTGATGCTGCCGCTCAGCATCCAGACGGCGAAGATGCCAATGATGAAGCTGAAGTCACCGACGCGGTTGACGATGAAGGCCTTCATGGCCGCCGCGTTGGCCGACGGCTTGTCGTACCAGAAGCCGATCAGCAGGTACGAGGCGAGACCTACGCCTTCCCAGCCGAAGAAGAGCTGCACCAGATTGTCAGCTGTCACCAGCATCAGCATGAAGAAGGTGAACAGGCTGAGATAGGCCATGAAGCGCGGGATGCCGGATTCCTCGGCCATGTAGCCGACCGAGTAGACATGCACCATCGCCGACACGCCGGTGACGACGATGAACATATCCGCGGTCAGGGTGTCGACCCGGAGCGACCAATCGACCGTCAACGTTCCGGAGTCTATCCAGGTGAAGAGCTTGACGACGACCAGCTTGCCGCTTTCCGGTCCGAAGCCGATCCGCACGAAGACGAAGATCGACAGCGCCGCCGCGATCAGCAGCGCGGCGCAGGTGACGATCTGCGCCGGCCGGTCGCCGATGACACGGCAAAAGAGGCCGGCGATCGCCGCCGCAAGCAGCGGCAGCAGGACGATGAGCTTGATGGCGAGATCCATGGTACGTGCGCGTCCCTAGCCCTTCATCGCGTTGATGTCTTCGACTTCGATCGTTCCACGGTTGCGGAAATAGACAACCAGGATGGCGAGGCCGATCGCCGCCTCCGCGGCGGCCACGGTCAGCACCAGCATGGCGAAGATCTGGCCCACGACATTACCCTGGAAGACCGAGAAGGCGACGAGGTTGATGTTCACCGCCAGCAGCATCAGCTCGACGCACATCAGGATGACGATGACGTTCTTGCGATTGAGGAAAATGCCCAGGATGCCCAAGGTGAACAGCACCGCGGCGACGAAGAGATAGTGGCCGAGGCCAATGGTCATCACACGCCTCCCCGCGTCGGCACCTTGACCAGCGTGACGGCCTCGTCCTTCGGTCGATAGAGCTGCTCGCTGATGCGCTGGCGCCGCAGGCCGGGCCGGCTGCGCAGGGTCAGCACGATGGCGCCGATCATGGCGACCAGGAGCACCAGGCCCGCCACCTGGAAGAGATAGAAATACTGGGTGTAGAGGACGCGGCCGATGGCGCGCGTATTGTCGATCGCGATCACCTGCGGCACGGCCTTGCCGATGCCCGCCAGCGACGTCGAATTGCCGCCCAGCACGCCCAGCCCGAACAGGATCTCCAGGAACAGCACGAAGCCGATCATGGCGCCGACCGGCAGGTACTTCAGGAAGCCTTCGCGCAGCTTGGCCAGGTTGATGTCGAGCATCATCACGACGAACAGGAACAGCACCGCCACCGCGCCGACATAGACGATGATCAGGATCATGGCGATGAACTCGGCCCCGATCAGCAGGAACAGCGCCGCGGCGTTGAAGAACGCCAGGATCAGGAAGAGCACCGAGTAGACCGGATTACGCGACACCACGACCATGGCGGCCGACGCCATGACGACGAACGCAAAAACGTAAAAGGCCAGAGCCTGCAGCACCATGATCTTCCCCTACCCGTCCCGGCTCAGCGATACGCCGCGTCGGATTGCAGGTTGGCCGCGATCACCGACTCCCACTGGTCGCCGTTGGCGAGCAGCTTGTCCTTGTTGTACATCAGCTCCTCGCGAGTCTCGGTCGAGTATTCGAAATTCGGCCCCTCGACGATGGCATCGACCGGGCAGGCCTCCTGGCAGAAGCCGCAATAGATGCATTTCGTCATGTCGATGTCGTAGCGCGTCGTACGCCGGCTGCCGTCGTCGCGCGGCTCGGCCTCGATGGTGATGGCCTGCGCCGGGCAGATCGCCTCGCAGAGCTTGCAGGCGATGCAGCGCTCCTCGCCGTTGGGATAGCGGCGCAGCGCGTGCTCGCCGCGGAAGCGCGGGCTGAGCGGTCCCTTCTCGTGGGGATAGTTCACCGTCACCTTGGGCTTGAACATGTACTTCAGCGTAAGCGCGAAGCCCGTCACCAGCTCGGAGAGCAGGAAGGCGCGGGCGGTACGGTCGAGAGAGGCCATGATGCGCGATCTCCCTAAAAGAGCTTCGGAACCCAGCCGCCGAACTGCAGCACGGCGGCGGTGAGGACGACCCAGCCCAGCGAGACGGGCAGGAACACCTTCCAGCCCAGCCGCATGAGCTGGTCGTAGCGATAGCGAGGCAGCGTTCCCTTGGTCCAGCTGAACACGAACAGCAGGAACGCGATCTTGGCGCAGAACCAGACGAGGCCAGGCACCCAGGTGAAGGGCGGGTACGGGATCGGCGACATCCAGCCGCCCAGGAACAGCACGGCGCCCATCGCCGAGAGCAGGATCATGTTGGCGTATTCGCCGAGGAAGAACAGGGCGAAGGGCATCGACGAATATTCGGTCTGGAAGCCCTGGACGAGCTCGGCTTCCGACATCGGCAGGTCGAACGGCGTGCGGTTGGTCTCGGCCAGCGCCGACACGAAGAAGATCACGAACATCGGCAGCAGGGGCAGCCAGAACCAGTTGAAGAACCAGCCAGACTGGGCGATCACCACCTGGGTAAGATTGAGCGAGCCGACGCAGAGCAGCACCGTGATCAGCACGAAGCCGATCGAGACTTCGTACGACACCATCTGCGCGGCCGAGCGCAGCGCGCCCAGGAAGGCGTATTTCGAATTCGACGCCCAGCCGGCGATGATGACGCCGTAGACGCCGAGCGAGGAGATGGCGAAAAGATAGAGGATGCCGACATTGATGTCGGCGATGACCAGGCCATCGCCGAACGGCACGACCGCCCAGGCGATCAGCGCCGTCATGAAAGTGATCATGGGCGCGATCAGGAACAGGATCGAATTGGCGCTGGAGGGGACGATGGTCTCCTTCAGAAACAGCTTCACGCCGTCGGCGAAGGGCTGCGCGAGGCCGAAGATTCCGACCACATTCGGGCCGCGACGGAGCTGGATCGAAGCCCAGACCTTGCGGTCGACATAGGTCATGTAGGCCACGGCCACGAGCAGCGGCACCGTGACCAGCAGGCACTCGGCGAGAATGACGATGAACTGGCCGAACCAGTTCACCGTGAAGAAATGGATCAGGTCGGCGGACATCCGTTACTCCGCCGCCATGAGCTGCGTGCGCGAGGCCATGCAGTCGGCCATCGTCTTGGAAGCGCGGCTGATCGGGCAGGTCATGTAGAAATTGACGATCGTCGAGACGAACGGCGCGTCGGAAAGGTTGCCGGGCTCGCCGAAGACGCCCCAGGCGCCTGCTTCCTGATGCTCGATCGCGGCAAATATCTTGTTCACCGCGACCAGCCGCGCGCGGACCTGACCCAGCGTGTCGTACGGCAGGGTCTTGCCCAGACGCTCGGACAGCGCCCGCAGGATCGCCCAATCCTCGCGCGCGTCGCCCGGCGGATAGCCGGCACGGAACGCGAGCTGCACGCGCCCTTCGGTGTTCACGTAGGTGCCGGGCTTTTCGGTATAGGCAGCACCCGGCAGGACCACGTCGGCGCGATGGGCGCCGGCATCGCCGTGATGGCCCTGGTAGATCACGAAGGCCTTGCCGAGCCGATTGGTGTCGATCTCATCGGCAGCCAGCAGATAGACGACGTCGATCTCGCGCTTCTCGCAGCCGGCCAGGATGCCTGCCACGTCGCGGCCGCCCTCGCCCGGCACCAGGCCGAGGTCGAGACCGCCGACGCGCGCCGCCGCCGTATGCAGGACGGCAAAGCCGTTCCAGTCGGCGCGCACGGCGCCCAGCTTGTCGACCAGCTCGCGGGCCATCGCCAGCACCGCCGCACCGTCCTCGCGCGCCAACGCGCCCATGCCGACGATGACCAGCGGGTTCTTGGCGGCCTTCAGCTTCTCGAAGAAGCCCGTCTTGCCGTCGACGAGATCGCGCAGGGAGGCGGGACCGGCGCCCAGCCGCTCGACCGGATAGGTGAGATCGACCGCCGGACCGATGCTGCCGATGGCGCAACGGCCATGCAGGTAGCGTTTGCGGATGCGCGCGTTCAGCACTGGAGACTCCGCGCGCGGATTGGTGCCGATCAGCAGGATCGCATCGGCCGCGTCGATGCCGCGAATGCCGGCATTGAAGATGTAGCTGCCGCGCGGCCCGCCCTCGAGCCTGGCGCCGTCCTGGCGGCAATCGACGTTGGGTGAGCCCAGGGCTGTCATCAGGTCCCTGAGCGCCACCATGGATTCGGCGTCGCACTGATCGCCCGCGATCGCCGCTACCTTGGCGCCGTCGGTGGCGCCGAGCTTGGCGGCGATGGCGGCGAAGGCCTCATCCCAGGTCGCCTCGACGAGCTTGCCGCCCTTGCGCACATAGGGTCGGTCGAGCCGCTGATGGCGCAGGCCGTCGATGGCATGCCGCGTCTTGTCGGAGATCCACTCCTCGTTCACGTCGTCGTTGAGGCGCGGCAGCACGCGCATCACCTGGGCGCCGCGCGTATCGATGCGGATATTGGCGCCGAGGGCGTCCAGCACGTCCACCGATTCGGTCTTGGTGAGCTCCCACGACCTCGCCTCGAAGGCATAGGGCTTGGAGGTCAGCGCGCCGACCGGGCAGAGATCGACCAGGTTGCCGGCCAGTTCGGTGCTGAGCGCATGCTCGACATAGGTCGTGACCTCCATGTCCTCGCCGCGGCCCGTCGCGCCCAACTCCTCCACCCCGGCCACCTCGGTGGCGAAGCGGATGCAGCGCGTGCAATGAATGCAGCGGTTCATCGACGTCTTGACCAGCGGCCCCAATTCCTTGTCGGGCACCGCGCGCTTGTTCTCGTGGAAGCGGCTGCGGTCGAAACCGTAGCCCATCGCCTGGTCCTGCAGGTCGCACTCGCCGCCCTGGTCGCAGATCGGGCAATCGAGCGGATGTTGATGAGCAGGAACTCCATCACGCCCTTGCGCGCCTTCTCGACCATCGGCGTGGTGGTGAAGATCTCCTGCTTGTCGGCGATGGGCAGCGCGCAGCTCGCCTGCGGCTTGGGCGGGCCGGGCTTCACCTCGACCAGGCACATCCGGCAATTGCCGGCGATCGAAAGGCGTTCGTGGTAGCAGAAACGCGGGATCTCGACGCCCGCCAGCTCACAGGCCTGCAGGACCGTGAAGCCGGCCGGCACCTCCAACTCGACGCCGTTGACCTTGACCTTGGGCATTGCCTGCTCCCTGCCCTACTCGGCCGCCAGTTTTTCGGTGCG
>DATHNU010000676.1:0-8238 GCA_035485695.1 Reyranella sp.
CAGCGGACGCGCCTGCCGGTTGGCGTGTCTCCCGGTGCGTTCGACCAGCTGGGCATTGATGCGGCGGCGGGAGTGCGCGCCTGGGACCAGCAGGCGCGGGTCGTGCTCCGCATCGGGCCGCTCGACCTTGCTTATTTCGAACGGCTCCTGCCGGATCGACCGCTGCTGCGCGACCTGGTCTCGCTGGTTCGGGCCTTTGTCGGCTTCGAAGTGGGCTTTGCCGTCAATCCGGTACTGGCCCGCGGCGCCGTCCCGCAGCTCGGCATGCCCCGTCCAGGCGAGCCGGGTGCGGCGGGGGCGGGACCGCTGTTGGGCTGGAACACCTGGCTGCCGACATCCTCGGTCGCGCCCCGACGAACGGACGCCAGCGACGCGCTTTTCGAGGCGGAAATTGTTGAAGGACGTGCATGAGCCAGTCGTGGACCAGCGGCTATGTCGCCGACATCGCCTATATCGAAGGCTTCTACGTCCAGCAGTCGCCGGCACGCATGGTCCTTGCCTGCCTAAGTGGCAATGTCGCGGTCGATCTGCCGGAGCCGGACGACGCCGCGTGCTATCTTGAACTGGGTTGCGGTTGTGGCATCGGCGCCCTCCTGACCGCCGCGTCCAACCCGGGATGGCAGGTCACGGCAATCGACTACAACCCAGCCCATATTGCCATTGGTACGCGGCTCGCCCGAACGGCGCGCATCGACAATATCCGCTTTCTGGAAGCGGACCTCTCCCGGCTTGCAACAAGCGCAGAGGCAGACGCGATTCCAGCGGCGGATTTCGTCAGCATGCACGGCGTCTGGTCCTGGGTCAGCAACGAGGTCCGGTCTGGCATCATTCGGTTGCTGGCCGCCAAAACGCGCCCTGGCGGCGTGGTGCATGTGAGCTACAACGCCCTGCCAGGCTGGCAGGGTGCAATTGCCCTGCAACGAATCATCTACGAAGCTGGCATCCGGTCCGCGGGCCGCAGCGACCTGCAAGCCCAGGCGGGACTCGCTTTGGCGCGCGAAATCAAGACGGCCGGAGGCAAATACCTCGCGGATCCCTTGGCCAGCGAGCTCGTCGACACCACCGCGGAACTGTCGGCGCAATACCTGTCGCACGAATACATGAACGTGCATTGGGCGCCTGCTTTCCATGCCGATGTCGCCGCGGCGATGGCGCAGGCCAAGCTGGACTGGGTGGCGTCTGCCAATCCGTTGGAGAACTTTTCCGAATTGATGCTCACACCTGAGCAGCGCGTGTTGATGGATCGCTACAAGGATCCGACCATGCGCGAATTGATCAAGGACACCTGTCTACAGCGCCAGTTGCGCCATGATGTCTTCGTCCGAGGCGCGCGGCGCTTGCGCAATGACGAGCGTGACGAGGCGATCGCGCGCCTCACTGTGGTCCCGATCGTCAGTCCCGGCGAACTGCGGACGCAGATACGCGTGCCAGCCGGCATGGCGGACGTCGGCGACCCCTTGAAGAACATGATGGCATCCGCCATGCGCGGGCCAGCAACGATCGGCAACCTGCTGGCCCTCGAACAGGAGAAAAGCAACTCGGCGGAGGTGGTCAGTGTGCTGGTGGGTTCCCACCAGTGCCAGATCGCGATGCGGCCGGGCTACAAGCAACCCGACTCCGCCAACCGTCTCAACCGCGTATTCGGCGCCCGCATACGATCTATCGCCGAGCTCAAGGCTTCCGGCGGCCTCGCTTCCGGGCGGCTCGGCACCGGGCTCTCGGCGCCTCCCCTCATTCAGTTCGTCGCCAACCGCCTTCTCAACGGCGAGCGCGAAGACAACGCAGACGCCTGGATAGAAACCCTGAGCGCGGACATCTTGCCGGAAAAACGTGATATCGTGCGATCGGCCGTGCACGCCGCTATCGAGCAGCGGGTGCCGATCTTGCGCCAGTTGCAGATTGTACCTGACTGAGGCAACGTTCTACCTTTAATAGAGCAGTTCTCACAAATTACACCCTTCGCAATTTTGCCGCCGAACGGACATACAAACGGACGGCAAGCTGGGTTACTGTAAAGATCGGCAGGAGGACCGATGGTGATTTGGCTTCTGGGGCATCACACCGAACGCTGCGCGGCACCTCATGCCCAGTGACAAGAAATCGTTGTTGTCGCTCACCAGCACCGCCGAGCACGAGCTGGACGCGATACGGTTGGTGGCGCACGAGACGATCAGCGAACTGTTTCGATTTGATATCGAGGCAGTGGCAACCGGCACGATCGACGCGCGGGCCATGCTCAACAAGCCCGCCTGTCTCGCCGTCGACCATGGCGACAAGGCGACGCGGTATTTCCACGGCATCGTGGCCGAGTTCGGCCCCATCGAAACCAGCGGCGTGGTCGACACGCTCTATCGCATGGTCCTTGTGCCGCAGCTGGCTCAAGCCAATATTCGAAGCGATTGCAGGCTGTTCTTCAACAAGACCGCCGAGGATATTCTCAAGACGATCTTCAACGATGCAGGCGTAACCAAGATCGCATTTCGTCTTTATTCGCAGCCCGTACCGCGCAAGGCCACGGCACAGTACAACGAGACATCTCTACATTTCGTAACCCGGCTGATGGAAGAAGAAGGATGGTTCTACTTCTTCGAACATGCTTCTGACGGCCATACTCTGGTGGTAACCAATGACAACAACGGCTTCACCACCATCCCCGGAGCCACGGTTCATCTCGGCGTCGGCTTTGTAGCGGACCAGTTGACCGAATTCCGCAAGACCGAGGCTTTCGCGCCCGGCAAGGTCAGCCTGCGGGATTACGACCACGACGCGCCCAGCAAGAATCTCAAGGTCGACCAGAATACGATCCTCAAACATGGCGGAACGGCCAACCGCGCGGTGTTTCACTGGCCGGCGCTCACCCGCGAGACCTCACAGGCGAAGGATCGCGCGAAGTGGCGGATGGAAGCGGCCGAAGCGGCGGTGTCCCTGGTCGGCGCGGGCGGTGACATGGCGAGCCTGGTCGCCGGCGGGAAGTTCAAGCTGCGCGACAAGGCGGGTGCGGAAACGCCCCACGTGGTGCGGGATATCACCCATTTCGCCGAGGATGACAGCGGCTCCCGGCGCGGTGGAAGCGCCAGCACCTACTCGAACAGTTTCACGGCCTTTGCCAGCACGGTGCCCTGGCGGCAGCCGATGGCCACGGCGCGGCCCCGCATGGAAGGGCTGCATACGGCCATCGTCCTGGGACCATCGGGCGAGGAGATCCACACCGACGACCAGGGCCGCATAAAAATCCGCTTCTTCTGGGACTGGCGCGAGGACGCGACGGCCGACAGCAGCGACTGGGTGCGCGTGGTGCAGCCCTGGGCCGGCAACCAGTGGGGCGGCCAGTTTATCCCGCGTGTCGGCACGGAGGTCGCCGTTGCCTTCATGGATGCCGATCCCGACCGTCCCATCGTCGTCGGCGGCTTCTACAACGGTAACGACAAGCCGATCTTCCCAGCCGCTGAGAAGACGAAGTTGGGCTTCCGCTCGCGATCCGTGACCAAGGGCGGCACGGACGACTTCAACGAATTCTCGTTCGACGACAAGAAGGGCAGCGAAGTGGTCTTTCTGCATGCGCAGAAGGACATGAAGACCGAGGTCGAGAACGATCAGACGCTCAAGGTCGACAACGACCGCACCGTCACCATCAAGGGCAACGAGAAGGTGACGATAGAGCAGGGCGATCAAAGCACGGAGGTGAAGCTCGGTGACATCTCGGTGAAGGTCGATGTCGGCTCCATCACCATGGAAGCGATGCAGTCGATCACGCTCAAGGTCGGCCAGAGCTCGGTAACGCTCGACCAAACGGGCGTCACGATAAACGGCATGATGATCAAGATCCAAGGGCAGGTCATGACCACGGTGCAAGGTACGATGACGACCGTCAAGGGTGATGCCATGCTGACGCTCTCGGGCGGCATCACCATGATCGGATGAGGCCATTCCAACCATGTCTCCCCAAGCATCCGGAAAGACGAACAAACTGAGCGGCGACCTCGCGCACGCGATGCCGCATCTGCAGCTCGACGCGCAAGGCACGGCTGCGCTCAGCGGCTGCGGGGAGGCTCTCGAGGCGCTGGCGCGGCTCGAGCAGGCCGGGCTTCTGATCGAGGCGACGCGCCTGGTGGCCCACGCCATGCCGGCGCGCGAGGCGGTGTGGTGGGCGTGCGCCTGTTCGCGCCACACCGCGCCGTCCGGCGCGAACCCGGCGGCCGAGACGACGCTGCGAGACGCGGCGGAGGAATGGGTGCGCCGGCCAACGGACGAACAGCGGCGCGCGGCGATGAAGCACGCGGAGACGACGGGCTTCGGCAGTCCCGAGGCCTGGGCGGCCGTCGCCGCCTTCTGGAGCGGCGACTCGATGGCGCCGCCGGAAGCCCCGAAAGTGCCGCCGCAGCCTCATTTCACCGGGCTTGCGGTCGCCGGCGCCGTCGCCCTGGCCGCCGCTCGTGGTCCGGCAACGCGGCGCGAGGCAAGGCTCCAGCGCTTCCTCGCTTCGGCCAAGGATATCGCTACAGGCGGCGTGGGCCGCATCGACGCGGAGCCGGACTGATGGGCATGCCTGCCGCACGCCTGGGCGACATGCATGTCTGCCCGATGGTCACGGTCCTCGTCCCCCATGTCGGCGGCCCAATTTCCGGTCCCGGCTGCCCGACCGTGCTGATCGGCGGCATGCCGGCCGCCCGCGTCGGCGACATGCTTGTCTGCGTCGGACCACCCGACGTGATCGCGATGGGCTCGTTCACGGTGCTGATCGGCGGCATGCCGGCGGCACAGTTGGGCAGCATGTGCGCCCATGGCGGCACCGTCGTCGTCGGCTGTCCGACGGTCCTAATCAGTTGATGGGTGGACCTGTACCGTAGCCTCGGTCGAGGCCGCGGCAGGAGCACCCGCCGTCTTTGCTTCGACGACCGCCGATCCGTCACCGGCGCTGAAAGCGATCGTGACCGCCGTGATGTTGTCGGTCCCCTGGGCCGAAAGGGCGGCCATCACGAGGTGTGCGGCGCCGCCGGCCTCGTCGCCGGAAAGCAGCTCCGCAAGCCGCTCTTCTGGAAGGGTCTTGCTCAGGCCATCGCTGCACAGCAGCAGGCGGTCGCCGGCCATCAGCTGCCCGGTCCGCTTCTCCAGCTCGAGGACATCGCTGTCGGCGCCCACGGCGCGCGTGATGACGTTGGCTTGCGGATGGCCGATCGCTTCGGCTTCGCTGATGGCGCCGCTTTCGACCAGCGCCTGCACCAGGCTGTGGTCGCGCGTGATCTTGGTAAGGATACGATCGCGCAGCAGGTAGGCGCGGGAGTCCCCCGCCCACAGGCAGGCGAAATGGTCGTCGCGCGCCAGCAGGACGACCACCGTCGTCGCCACCATCGCGCCGTCGCCGTGCCGTGATGCCTCGGCGTGCAGGCGCGTATGCGCGGCCTCGAGGCGCGACCTGACCTCCACGAGCATCTCGGCCGCCGAGAGGCCGGAGTCGATGGTCTGCAGCAGGCCCGCGACCTCGGCCGATGCGATTTCACCGGACTCGTGACCGCCGGCGCCGTCGGCCACCGCCCAAAGGCCGAGATCCGGCCGGTTGACGTAGGCATCCTCGTTGAGCCGGTTCGCCGCGCCGGCATGCGTCGCCGCGCCGGAGTGGAAGCTGCCGGAGCGGGCGGTGTTCTGATCGATGCCGTTGTCGGACATCACGAAGGATCCGTGCGGGCAGTCACCAGCTCGGCCGGCAGATCCACCGGAGCCCACTCGTCGTCGATGAGGGCGGCGAAGCGGCTGCCCGCCGGCAGGGCGGTTCCTGTCTCCAGGCGCGGAGCGACGCGCGGGCCGCCCTCGGTCCACCACGCTGCCTGGCCTGGCGCGAGATTCGGCGCCGGCGCCGGGGCGTCTCCGGCGCTGAAATCATGCTGGATGCGCTGCAGAAGCTCGGTAGGGGCGAGATCATGTTCGAGCGCATCGCGGCCCGCTTCTTCCGCGGCCGCCAGGAACGGCATCATCGCGCCCACGGACGGCGCCCAATCGACCGGCGCCGTGGCAGCGATCGTCAGCGGAGAATAGCGCCCGGCCTTGTCGACGCTGGGCAGCCAAATTCCGAGCACTCCATTTCTGCCGCACAGTCCGGGCGGCAGCACGAAGCGCCAGACCGGGGCCTCGAGCCAGGCGGCGATCCATTCATCGCGCGGCCGATGCTGCGTTTCAGCCAGGCCGCGCTGCCACCAGTCGTCCCAGCCATCCGTGAAGTCGCGCGGCAGGTTCTCGCGCACGAAATCACCGCGTGCCGGCAACTTGCCGAACAGGCCCGCGCGCGCGTCGGAGGCAAGGGCTGGCATGGCGCCTGCCTAGTCACGCACCGACGGGCATCGGAAGTCCTGCAGGACACCCGGCGCAAACGGATTCATGACCGATCCCGCGCGAAGTTCGAAGGTGGCACTGCGGCCGCCGAGCGAGAAGGACAGCGTGTAGCGCTCCGGCGAGCCGGCCTGTTGGAGCGTTCCCTGCCCGAAGAGGCGGAACATCGCCCACGGGCCGGTCTGCGCCAGCACGCCCGTGCCGCCGGGCGGCGGCGGATCGAAGACCAGCCGCACATTCGTCATGTGGTTCGGCCCGGGCCAGGTGATCTGGGTCGACCGTGCCGGCCCATGCGCGTAGGTGACCGACGTGCCGTCGAATTCGAGGCTGACCTGGGACGCCCCCGCGTCGAGGTCGACCGGCATGATGTCGAAGCGCACGGCGATCGTCGTGGACCCCGGGGCAAAGAACAGGTCGCGAATGACGGCAGCGCGCTGGAACTGGGCGATGTCCGCCTGGGAGACCGGCGCCGCCACACCATCGACCGACTGCGGTTTCCAGACCTTGCCGGTCGTGTCGACATAGGGCCGCAGCTGGGTGTTGAAGAAGCCGTCGATCAGGCCGCCAGGGGCGAACAGCTTGGCAAAGTCGTCGAGAGGCGTTTCGAGCGAACTGCCCGGCACGAACGGAAAGCGTCCATTCACGGCGAGCGGACAAAGCGCCGCCGGGCCGCCCGAACCGTTATAGGCGGCAATCACCTGCTGGCGGGCGCCACCGCCGCGCAATGCCGTGCTCGATTCGGACATGGCGGCCAGCCAACGGCCCAGCGGTTGCGGCTGCCGCTGGGACTCGGCCCGGAGCGCGAGCGAGGGATCGGGGCCGACCGGTGCGACGGACGCACCGGCACCGGCGGCATTCATCTTCGCCAGCTGCTGCTGCAGGTCGTTGAGGAGTTTCAGCACCTGGTCGATGGGTGCGCCGCCGGCAGCGGCGACGAGGTCGCGCAGCTGCTTGTAGCGTTCGTCGATTTCGTGGCCGGGCGGCTGCACGGGCGCGGCACCCGGCTGGCCGCCGAGGATCGATGAAAGGGCGGCGGTGCCTCTCGTCGCCGACGGCGCGGCGGCCGCCGCCGCCTTCTTTGCCGCCGCTTCCACCGCCGCCTCCGCGGCCGAGGGCTTCGGTGGTTCCGACAGCGTGACCTGGCGAGCGATCGCCGTCAGCAGGTCCTTCAGCGGCGACTGCGGCGACGCCAGGACATACAGGTCCTGAGCCGCCTGCGGCAGGCTGCGCAACGGAACGATCTCGATGTCCTGCAACAGGCCGTCCCACGCCTTGGCGTAGTCGTCGAGGTACAGCTTGACCACGCTGTTGGCGAGTTCGGTCTGCTGGGCGTTGTCGAGACTGACGGGCACCTTCTGCCCCATCACCCAGCTTTCCGAGGCGACCTCACGCGTCGCCGCCGGCAATGCCGGCAGCAGTACCTTGTGAAAGCCATCGACGGTGAAGAAGCCCGGTACGCCGTCGCTCAGCTTCTTGCCCGACGCTCGCGTGAAGACGCGCACGCCCGCCGGCCCCAGCACATCGCTGGGCCGCCACGGCAGTAGGCTCTGCGCGGCCGCGGAAGGCTTGATGCGGGAGTAGGCGCGGGAGGCCAGGGAGACGCGGCTGAAGGTGGTGCGCGCCTGCGCCACAAGCGCATCGTCGAGCGGCACCGCCGGCAAGGGTTGTGCGAGGAGCGCATCGAGATGCTGCTGCAGCGCGGCCACCACCGCCAGATTGGCGGCGCCGGAATACTGCGTCTGCCAATCGTACGTCATCCATTCCTTGACCAGGGCCGCATCGAGCGGTCCCTGGCCGCCCAGCATCAGATAGACGCGTGTCGCCTCGTAAAGAAAGTCGGGCCGGGTGAAGTAGCCGCGCATCTGGGCTTCCAGCCGCCACACGAGGCGCGGCAGCAGCGCATAGCCCAAGGCATGG
>DATHNU010000677.1:0-7998 GCA_035485695.1 Reyranella sp.
GAAGGACCCCGATCCCTCGGCGATCGGCCTGCACATGCTGTCCGACGAGGTGACGCGGCTGCGCGTGTGCCGGCCGGCCGTGCGCAAGAGCTGGCTCGAGCACGGCCCGGGCAGCCATCCCGAGCGGCGCGGCCAGGAGCCGTTCGTCGAGCTGCCGTGGGACGAGGCGCTCGACCTCGTCGCCAGGGAACTGGTGCGAGTGAAGGCCGACCATTCCAACCGCGCGATCTTCGGCGGCTCCTACGGCTGGTCGAGCGCCGGCCGCTTTCATCACGCGCAAAGCCAGGTCCATCGCTTCCTGAATTCGGTCGGCGGCTATGTGCGCCATCAGGACTCCTACAGCCTGGGCGCAGCCCGCGTGCTGATGCCGCATATCGTGGCGCCGATGGAAGAGCTGATGGCCATGCACACGAGCTGGGACGTGCTGGCCGACGACTGCAAGCTGTTCGTCACCTTCGGCGGCGTGCCGCGCAAGAACGCCCAGATCAACGCCGGCGGCGCCACCTTGCATCACGTCAAGGGCGGGCTCTATGCGATGCGCGAAAAGGGCGTGCGTTTCGTCAACGTGACACCCACCGCCGAGGACCTCGACACCGGCGGCGCCGTCGAATGGCTCGCCATCCGGCCCAATACCGATGCCGCGTTGATGCTGGCGCTCTGCCACACGCTGCTGACGGAGAAGCTCTACGACCGCGGCTTCCTCGATCGCTGCACGGTGGGTTTCGACAAGTTCGCGTCCTCCCTCGCCGGCAAGGACGCCGCCTGGGCCGAGAAGATCACCGGCATCCCGGCCGCGCGCATCATAGGCCTCGCGCGCGAGATGGCGGCGACGCGCACGACGGTGAGCATCGGCTGGTCGCTGCAGCGCTCCCACCATGGCGAGCAGCCGTTCTGGGCGCTGGTGACCTTGGCCTGCATGCTGGGCCAGATCGGCCTGCCGGGCGGCGGCTTCGGCGTGGGCTACGGCCCGGTCAACCTGATGGGCAGCGCGCATCCCAAATATTCCGGCCCGACCCTGCCGCAGGGCACCAACGCGGTGAGCGACTTCATCCCGGTCGCGCGCTTCACCGACATGCTGCTCAATCCCGGCGGCAAGATCTCCTACAACGGCCGCGAGCTCGTCTATCCCGACATCAAGCTGGTCTACTGGGCGGGTGGCAATCCGTTCCACCATCACCAGGATCTCAACCGGCTGATGTTGGCGTGGCGCAAGCCCGAGACCATCGTGTTCCACGAGCAGTTCTGGACGCCGGCCGCGCGCATGGCCGACATCGTGCTGCCGGCCACCACCACCCTGGAGCGCGACGATATCGGCTACGGCAGCCGCGAGCCCTTCCTGATCGCCATGAAGAAGGCGCGCGAACCGGTCGGCGAAGCGCGCGACGACTATTCCATCTTCTCCGAGCTCGCCAGACGGCTGGGCGCCGGCGACGGCTACACCGAAGGCCGCGACACCATGGCGTGGCTAAAGCATCTCTACGAGCTGTCGCGCGTGAAGTCGGCCGAGGCCGGCGTCACCATCCCGCCGTTCGACGATTTCTGGCAGGCCGGCATCGCCGAGGCCCACGGCGAGAACCGCGCGCCGGTAATGCTGGCCGACTTCCGCGCCGATCCCGCAGCGCATCCGCTCAGGACGCCGTCGGGCAAGATCGAAATCTTCTCCGAGAAGATCGCCTCGTTCGGCTACGACGACTGCCCGGGCCATGCAACGTGGCTCGAGCCGATCGAATGGCTGGGCAGCAAGACCGCGGAGCGCTATCCGCTGCACATGCTGTCAGACCAGCCGACCGACAAGCTACACAGCCAGCTCGACCACAGCCCGCATTCCCGAGCCACCAAGGTCCGGGGCCGTCAGCCGATCACGATCCATCCCGACGACGCGGCGGCCCGCGGGGTCGCCGACGGCGATCTTTTGCGCGTGTTCAACGACCGCGGCGCCTGCCTGGCCGCGGCGCGCCTCAGCGACCGAATCCGTCGTGGCGTCGTGCGGCTGTCGACGGGCGCCTGGTTCGATCCGGCGGATGCAGGCTCCAACCGGCCGCTCGAGAAGCATGGCAACCCCAACGCCCTCACCCTCGACATCGGCGCCTCGAAGCTGAGCCAGGGCTGCATCGCCCAGACCTGCCTGGTCGAGATCGAGCGCTTCGACGGGCCGGCGCCCGCCGTGACCGCCCATCGCTTGCCCGAGTTCGTCGCGCGCTGACGCGCTTTACAGTGCCCCTACCGCGACCGCCTTATCACTGCAGGGCAACCTCGACGCACTTGCCGGCGGCCACCGCGTTCTCGCGCGCGTCGCCGCGACCAATCCTGTCGGCCATCGCGAGGCTCCGCGTTTCCCGCTCAACCACTGAGCGCAACGTCTCCGGTGTCGGCTTGGCGGCGACAGTGGCTGCATAGATCGCCTTCCCGTCGGTTGTCAGATTGGCCGCGCAGGCATCGCCGCCCGGCCCATCCGCCCGCGCCGTAGCCGCCAGGCCCGCCATCAAGACAATTGCCAGAGCCATCGTCTTCGACAGCATGCCGGCCATATTAACGTCGGCCGGCGCGATTTACCGGGCCTCCACGATTGATATCACCGTCGACGCCGTCTCTTCCGACGCCAACGCCGGGCTCAACGCCGACGCCCCGCGCGCCCACGCCGACACCGGGAGCGACACCGACACCGGCTGCGCCCGCACCAACGCCGGGAACGACACCCACGCCGCGCGCGCCGACGCCATTCGGCTCCCAGACACAGCCCTGCGGCGTGCCGTCCGCGTTGCAATAAACCGTGGCTTCAGCCGATGACGCAATCAACACGACGCCAAGCGACGCGGCGACAATCAAACGAAACATGATCTGGCCCCAATCTCTAAAAATCTCTGGTTAAAAATCTCTGGTGAAGTCTCGGAAAATGATGTGGTCATGCCGACCGCCATCCACAATGGGCGCTTGTAATTCCGATTCGGACTTCGTGTTGATCGACGTCGTGTCAGGCTAGCGTGCCAGCGCTTCCGGCTTGCACCCGGACTCCGGGGCGATTTCGCCAAGGGCGCGCACCTGAACGAGGTCCGGACCCTTTGTCTTGGCGAGGAACATGTTCATCGTCGTGTGATGATCCTTGCCGATCGTCATCGGCCCGGACGGCGATGCGAAGGTCAGGCCTGGCAGCGCGTCGACCACAGCTTCCTTGTCGACCTTGCCGGCCTTTTCGATCGCGGCCTTCAGCGCGGTGAGCGTGTTGTAGTGCATCACCACGTAGTTGGAGATCGCCATGTCGGGCCCGGCCTTGGCGCGCGCCCGTGCCACGAACGCCTTGGCGCTGGGGTCCTCGCTGGCAACGACAAAGGGGACGGCCGCATAGATGTCGTCGATCTTGCCGCCGAACACCTTGAGGTCGGCCTCGGTCAGCCCGAGGAACCCCACGGTGACCGTCCTGAACAATCCCTTGTCGGCCGCGTAGGGAATGAACTGCATGCCGTCGCCCTTCAGGGCGTACAGCAGGATTTTGGCCTTGGTCGCCGCGACCTGCTCGCTCAGCGAGGCGAAGTCCTTCTCGGCGCCCAGCGTGTACTGTTTGCCCACCACCTTGCCGCCCAGCTTGGCGATCAGCGGCTCGGCGGCGTCGAACATGCGGTGCGGCCAGTCACGATCGGCGCCCAGCAGGAAGTAGTCCTTGCCGAAGCTCTGTGTCATGTAGGGCAGCAGCGAGGCAAGCTCCTGGTTGGGGACCGTGTTCAGCGCGAACATGTAGCGGTTGCACTTTCCGCCTTCGTAGTTGGTGGCATAGAGCAGCGGAGTCTTGTGGCTTGCAAGCACGGGAACGATGGCGTCGAGATTCTGCGACGTGATGGGGCCGACCACCGCCAGGACGCCGTCCTCCTCGACGATCTTGCGCGCCGCTTCGGCGGCGATGTTCGGCCGGGTCCCGTCGTCGCGATAAACAATTTCAACGGGTCGCCCCAGAATGCCGCCGGCGGCGTTGATGTCGGCTGCCGCCAGATCGAGCCCGAGCTTTGCCTGCGCGCCATAAAGCTCGACGCCGCCGGAGAACGGCAACACGGCGCCGATCTTGATTGGATCGGCAGCGCCGGCGTTCGTCGAACCGGTGACCCAGGGAACGATCCAAATCGTGCAGCAGCTCAGCAACACAAGTACGCCGCGTCTCAGAGACTGGAATTTCATAATAGATGCATACCCAATACGACCCCCCGATCCTCTGGCAGCGATCATAGCACCGAAATCCGATAGCGAACGGGCGTCAAGTGTGAAACGCTTCCGTCGAGGGGGCCTTCTGCAGCTTTGCGGGATTCGAAGAACATTGCTCGCTGTGCTTTGCGCGAGCTGTCTTGCTGTCGTCTCCGGCACGACGGTGGCACAAAGTCCACCCGGTCCTGTCAGTACGAGCACGACAGACCAAGTCGCTGCAGTCAGCGGTAATCCGGCCGCCACGACATTCTCGACCGGCACTGGCTGGCTCGGCCGCACGCTCGGCCTGCGCGACGAGTGGGGCATCACGCTGGGCGGGCTGTGGCTCGCGGATACCAACCTCGTGGCCGCCGGCGGCGCCCAGCCCGGCGGCTGGACCAACAACAGTGCATTGTTCATCGGCCTCGGCATCGATGCCGAGAAGCTCGTCGACTGGCGAGGTGCGTCGTTCGGCTTCCAGTTCCTGCAGTTCAATGGTGCGAACACCAATGGCGAGGTCGGCAGCATCCCGGGCTACAACGGCATCGTCGCCCTGCAGCCCCATCAGCGCACGGAACTCTTCGAGGCCTGGTATGCGCAGGAGATGATCAAGGACGTCCTGAAAGTACGAATCGGCCGCAGCGCGCCAACCCTGGATTTCAACAACGTGCTGCGTCCGGTCACCTTTGCCGACAGCAACCAGAATATTCCCGCCGTCAGCGGCCTGCTTTACTCCACCATCTTCGTCAACGGCTCGCTGCTTGGCGTCCTGCCCGGCTATTACAACCCGGGCAACGGCGTGACCGTCAATTTCACGCCGACCAAGACCTTCTATCTCAACCTCGGAGTCTACGACGGTAACCTGGCGCGCGGCGTCCAGACCGGCGTCAGCCCGCCCGAATTCAACGGCTACTATCTGAACATCGGCGAGATCGGCACCAACTGGACGATCGGGGACGGCAATCATCCCGGACAGTTCGGCATCGGCCTGTGGCGACAGACAGGGGTTCTCACCGCAGCCGGAATCTCCCAGGACGGCACCGGAGGCGTTTACCTCTTCGCCTCGCAACGGATCGCCCATGGTGTCAACGAACGCGTGCCATCCTCTGCGATCACCACGTTCTATCAATTCGGCGCCAACGACTCCCAGACGCTTCCGATCAATCAGTACTACGGCGTCGGCATGACGGGGTTCGGACTGATTGGCGACCGGGAACGCGATTCGATGGGCATTGGCGCGGGACTGTCGCGCCTGAATCCGCACCTCTTCGCCCGCCCCAGCGAATTGATGTTCCAGGCTTACTATCAGGCGCACCTCTTCGCCACGACGTTCCTGCAGCCCACCGTGAGTTACATTCCGACGCCAGGCGCATCGCCCACCCTGCCGGGCGCCCTGACCACGACCTTGCGATTGACCGTGCTTTTCTAGCGGACGGGCCCGACTGCGCCAGTGCGTCCGTCGAGCTTGAGCGTCCGCAGGATGCTTTGGAAGCGCGGGTTGTTGTGGAGAGGACGGAAGTAGGGATTTTGCGCCACAAAGCACAGGTAGGTGGTGCGCGCCTTCACGCAGTGCTCCAGGGCATCGAGCGCTCGTGACGATTCGCCGGCGGCCATCCATTGCATCGCCGCCCCCTCCCAGCGATTGGTGCGCTCAAGCAAGGCGATCCACACATCCATCGCTTCTCGCCAGCCCTTGCTGCGAGCCAGCGCCTCCACGTCTTCGGCAACGCCCTGGGCGACGGCCAGCCCCCGGAGCGTCGTAAGACGCTCGGCCATCGCCTCGTCGCGGCGACCGAGCTGGTCGAGAATCATCATGCGCCCATAGTGTGCGCGCGGAGATCCTGGAGCCACCCTCAAGCTATCGTCCACGGCCTCGAGCGCGCGCTCGCCCTGGCCTGCCATCCAGTGGACGATTGCGAGATGCTGGAGCGTCTCGACGCTGCGTGGATCGAGGCGCCGCGCCTGTTCCATCGCCTCGATCGCTTCGTCGTGCCGGCCCATCGCGCTCAGGAACTGGCCAAGGGTGCCGAGCGCTTCGACCGAACTGGAATTGAGGGCGACCGCGTGCGCCAGATCGGCCTCGGCGCCGTCCCAGTCCCAGTCGTACTCCATCTTCACGCGGCCAAGTGCGGCCCACGCCTCGGCCAGCCCCTCATCGAGGGCGATAGCCCGCTGGGCAGCCCGCCGCGCCATCGGCATCGCCTCATCCACCTGCAGTGGCCGCAACATCGCGGTGGACGCCATGAGCAGGTAGGTCGACGCGAGCCCGGCGTGGGCCATGGCATAGTCGGGATCAAGCACCAGCGCCTGCTCGAACAGGCTCAGCGCCTTCATGAGCGGCAGCCGCGTGAAAGGTTTGAGATGGGCCCGCGCCTCAAGTTGCAGGAAATAGGCCTCCGCCGCTCGCGGGCGGTAGCTGCGCAGGCCATGGCCGGCGGCCGACAATTGCGGAAGTGAAATCGCGACCCGTTCGGCGATCGCGTCCTGCAACGCGACACCGTCCGCCTGGGGCTGCTCGAAACGCTCGCTCCACTGCGTGTGGCCGCTCGCCACGTCGATCAGGCGCGCCGAGATTTGCAGTCGTTCTGCGCTGCGCCGGACCGCGCCCTCCAGCAGATGCCCTACCCCGAGCGTACGGCAGGCCTCGACCGTGTCGCGCGCGCCGGCCAGATCCTCCACGGCGCCGACCGGCCATACGGTCAGGCCAGGCACGGCGCCCAGCGCCGTGCTTACCGCGTCGGCAATGCCGACCCCGAGATAGCTGTCGGCTTCGGCCAGGTCGCCGGTCGAGAAGGGCCGCACCGCAAGCGGCCTGGCCTCCGCCATCGGCGGCCCGCTGGCGGCCTGCGGCCGCGGATCGGCCTCCGCCAGGACACGCACCGGCACGGCCAGGCGGTAGCCAGCTCGGGAGACCGTCTCGATGTACCCATCGACCGGATCCGCCCCCAGCGCCTTGCGCAGAGTCGACACGTGGACGGTGAGCGTACGGTCTTCCACGACGACATCGGACCAGAGCTTCGCCCGGAACGCCTCGTGCGGGACCAGTCGGCCGCCGGCCTCGACCAGCATGACCAGGATCTGCCAGGCCTTCGCGGGAACAGCGACGCGCCGGCCATCGCGCGTCAGGCGGTGCTCTGCAGCATCGAGGACAAATGGACCAAACTCAAAAGCTGGCATCGTCTCCTTTTATACACCTGCTTGATCCAATCTTGACCTATTCTTGACCTGCGGATTCACACGATCGCGCGGAAGATAAGCCTATCCTAACCGGCGGATGGGGCAGGGTCTGCGGGAATGCGGATGGCGTTTGGGGCTTTTTTTCCATGGCAGAGGCAGTGCAGCCGCCATCGTAGCGAAAGCTGCGGGTCGGCTGCTCGAAGACGTGGACACGCCAAGGCTCGTCACCGCGTTCGGGGACGTCTGAGCTTTCGGCGCCTACGGGCCGGATGGCTGGTCGCGCCGTGCTGCTGGATGCTGCTTGCCGCCGCTGCCGGCACGGCGAAGGCTCAGAGCCCGCGGACTGCCATCGAGGGCGCCCCTGCAGCGGAAGGCATTGCCGCGGTCAGCGGCAATCCGGCCGCCACCAACTTCTCGACCGGCTCCGGCTGGCTTGGCCGAACGCTCGGCCTGCGCGACGAGTGGGGCGTCAAGTTGGGCGGCATCTGGCTGGCGGATGGCAACCTCGTCGCAGCCGGCGGCGCGCAGCCCGGCATGACGAGCTGGAACAGCGCGCTCTTCGTGGGCCTCGGCGTCGACGCGGAGAAGCTTGTCGGCTGGCGCGGCGCGGAATTCGGCTTCCAGTTCCTGCAACTCAATGGCGCGAACACCAAT
>DATHNU010000678.1:0-4513 GCA_035485695.1 Reyranella sp.
GGCGCGTGAACCTGCCAAGCCAGGCCCGCATCGTCGTTATCGGCGGCGGTGCGGTGGGCTGCTCCATCGCCTATCACCTCGGCAAGCTCGGCCAGAAGGACGTGCTGGTGCTGGAGAAGAGCGGCCTGACGCACGGTTCGACCTGGCATGCCGCGGGTCTGGTGGGCCAGCTGCGCAGCAAGCGCAACCTCACGCGCCTCATGCAGTACAGCGCCCAGCTTTACGGGAAGCTCGAGGCCGAGACCGGGCAGGCGACGGAATGGAAGCCGGTCGGCAGCCTGCGGCTCGCCTCGTCCGAGGAACGCTAGAGCGAGCTGAAGCGCATGGCCACCACGGCGCGCAGCTTCGACTTCGAGCTGCATACGCTCTCGCCCAAGGAAGCCGAGCAGAAGTTCCCCCTGATGAATCCGGCGGGCGTGGTCGGCGCGGTGTTCGTGCCCAACGACGGCTCGGTCAAACCCTCCAGCCTCACCATGGCCTATGCCAAGGGCGCGCGTGCCGGCGGCGTGCGCGTCGTCGAGGGCGTGCTGGTGACGGGCTTCGAATCGGACGGACGGCGCCTGACGCGCGTGCTGACCGACCAGGGCGCCGTCGACTGCGAGATCGTGGTCAATGCCGCCGGCATCTGGGCGCGCGACGTGGCGAAGATGGCGGGCGTGCAAGTGCCGGCGGGCGCGGTCGAGCATCAATACATGATCACCGAGAAGAGCAATTCCATCCCGCCCGGCCTGCCGACCCTGCGCGATCCCGATAACATCTTCTATCTCAAGCCCGAGCCCGGGGCGCTGGCGGTCGGCGGCTGGGAAAAGGGAACGCCCACCTTCGGCGCCTCGGGCGTCCCCTTCTCGTTCGGCCGCGAGCTGTTCCAGCCCAACCAGGATCGGCTGGAAGCCTTCCTGCTGCCGGCCGCCGAGCGCCTGCCGATCCTGAACGAGCTCGGCATCCGCACGGTGATCAACGGCCCGATCCCGATCTCGCCCGACGGCGAGCCGATCATGGGGCTGGCGCCCGAGCGCGACAATTTCTACGTCGCCTGCGGCTTCACCTCGGGCATCGCCGCCTCCGGCGGGGCCGGCAAGGCGATGGCGGAATGGATCGTCGAGGGCGAACCTGGGCTCGACCTGTGGGCCTTCGACGTGCGCCGCTTCGGCAGCCACCACATGAGCGCGAAGTATCTCGCCGAGCGCAGCGTCGACAGCTATTGGCGCTACTACCAGATCCACTATCCCATCGAGGAACTTTTATCCGCGCGCGGCGGCCGGCGCTCGCCGCTCTATCCCCTGCTGACCGCGAAGAACGCGGTGTTCGGCTCGCGCTTCGGCTGGGAACGGCCCAACTGGTTCGCGCCGGCCGGCAGCGAGGCGATCGACAAGCCTGCCTTCGAGGCACGGCCCAACTGGTTCGGCCCGGTCGGCAACGAATGCCGCGCCGCGCGCGAGCGCGCCGTGCTGATCGACCAGAGCTCCTTCTCCAAATACGAGATCTCCGGCCCCGGCGCTTTCGCCAGCCTGCAGCGGCTGGCCGCCGGCGACCTCGACAAGCCGCAGGGCGCGCTGGTCTATACCCAGCTCTGCAACGAGCGCGGCGGCATCGAGGCCGATCTCACCTTCGCGCGGCTCGACGAGAACCGCTTCTACATGGTGACCGGCAGCGCCTTCGGCGTGCGCGACATGGGCTGGATCAGGAGGCACCTGCCGGCCGACGCCTCGGTCGTCGTGCAGGAGCTGACCTCGGCCCGCGCCACCCTCAACCTCGCAGGCCCGCGCGCGCGCGACATCCTGCAGACGGTGGCCGAGTCGGACGTGAGCAGCGCGGCCTTTCCCTACATGACGGCGCGCGAGCTGCGTCTTGGCCTGGCGCCGGTACTGGCATTGCGCGTCACCTATCTCGGCGAGCTGGGTTACGAGCTGCACCTGCCGAGCGAGTACGCCGCGCACGTCTACGAACTTCTGTGGGCCGCTGGCCGCGACCTTGGCCTGGTCGACGCGGGCTATCGCGCCATCGATTCGCTCAGGCTCGAGAAGCGCTACCTCTACTGGGGCAGCGACATCACGCCTGACTATACGCCCTACGAGGCGGGGTTGGGTTTCGCGGTCTCACTCAGGAAGAAATCCGACTTCATCGGCCGCGCCGCGCTGGAGAAGGCCAAGACAGCCGGGCCCCGCCGCCGGCTGATCACCCTGCTGGTCGACTCCGATGTGCAACTCTATGGCGGCGAGGCGATCCGCCGCGACGGCAAGGTTTTAGGCGTCACCTCGAGCGCCGGCTGGGGCCATACGATCGGCAAGGCGATCGCGCTGGGCTACGTGCCGGCCGACGAGGCGGGCCATGACGACTACGAGGTCGAGGCCTTCACGCGTCGCCACGCCGCAAGACGCATCGATGGCGCCGCGGTCGATCCGGAGCGGAAGAAGATCCTGGCTTAAGCCAAAACTGTCATCCCGAGGCCGAAGGCTGAGGGACCTTTACTGCGGCCTCAAAGGTCCCTCGCTGCGCTCGGGATGACAGTTTTGGCTATCTCCCCAAAGTCTCCGCCACGGCGCTCAGCCAGCGCCGCACCACGCGCTCCTCGTCCTTGCCGACGAGGCCGCTGATCCGGTCCTCGACCTCCATCACCCGGGCGCGGCAGCGCTTGAGCAGCGCCTGACCCTTGGCCGTCGCCGTGAGCTGGAGAATGCGGCCATGCGAGGCGTGCGCCGATTTCTCGATGGCGCCCGCCTTCTCGAGGTTGCCGACGATGACGTTGATGGTCTGCGGCGTGAGAAACGTGAGCCGCGCCAGGTCGGCGCCGGAGAGGCCGGGATAGGACACGATCATGGTGAGCACGGCGAATTGCGGCGGCGTCACCTCGAGATCGGCAAGCACCTTCTCCATCGCCGCCCGCACCGCCGAATTGGCCTGGCGCACCAGGTATCCCAGATGGCCCTCCGGTCCGCGCTTGCCTTCGCCCGGACGTGGAACGACAGGCGCTACCGCGGGTTGGATGGTCCTGGCCTTGCGGCTCATATCAGCCTTCTTATATGTTGTCAGAGATCGAATATAGCAGGAGAATCACCATGAATCCCACCCTCGCCGTCCTGATTGGCCGCACCTCATGGCCGAGAACGCGCAGGACTGCCGCCACCGGAGTGGCGCGCTGCCGGCAATGACTACTCTCTAAATACCTTCTTCAATTCTGCCGTCGGCATGGTCTCGCGCATCCAGGTGAAGGCGCCCTTGTCCTTCATCTCGCGTGCCCCCTTCATGAAGGCGGCCAGCGCCAGTCGCGACAGCGCACCGCCGACGCTGACCCGCTTGACGCCGACCGAGGCAAGCTGCTCGGCGGTCAGGTCGGGATCGCCCGCGCTCATCACCACGTTGAGCGGCTTGCCGATCTCGGCGATGACCGCCTTCATGGTCTTGAGGTCGCGCAATCCCGGCGCATAGAGCACGTCGGCCCCCGCCTTCTCGAAGGCCTTCAGCCGCTTGATCGTGTCGTCGAGGTCCGTGACGCCGCGGATCAGGTTCTCGGCCCGCGCCGTGAAGGTGAACGGCACCTTCAGGGAGCGCGCCATCTCGACGCCGGCCGCGACTCTCTCGACGGCAAGATTGAAGTCGTAGATCTTCTCGCCATTCCAGTCCTCGATCGAGCCCCCGACCACGCCGGCCTCGGCCGCGTCGCGCAGGATGGTCGCCGCCTCTTTCGGATCGTCGGCGTAGCCGTTCTCGAGATCGGCATTCACCGGCAGGTCCGTCGCGTAGGAGATCACGCGGCAGTTCTCCAGAAGCTCGGCACGGCTTACCGCACCGTCGCCGTCGACGCGGCCGAGCGCGTTCGACATGCCGAGGCTGGTCGTCGCCAGCGCCTCGAAGCCCAGCGACTGCAGCAGCTTGGCGGTCCCAGCGTCCCATGGGTTGGGCAGCAACAGCAATCCCGGCCGGGCGTGCAAGTCGCGGAAGATCTGGCCCTTTTCAGCTTGCGTGCGCATGACCCCCTCTATCTTTCTGTGGCAAAGATTCAGCGCGAAAACACCATCGCCCGGTCGCGCACCGAGCCGAAGCGCAGGCTTAAAAGGTCGAGCGCGTAGTTCTGGTAGAGCTTCCACGGCCGTTTGGAACCCTGCTTGGGCTGCTGGGCGAGCGCACGCTGGATGTAGCCCGAGGAGAAATTCACCCACGGCTCCTCGGCCAGGCTGGGATCGCCGTTGCGCGGCGTGCACTGTCGCCAACTGCCGCGGTCCATGTGATTGATCAGCCGGCAGACATACTCGCAGACCAGGTCGGCCTTGAGCGTCCACGACGCGTTGGTGTAGCCGAACACCGAGGCGAGGTTGGGCACGTCCGAATACATCATGCCCTTGTAGATGAAGGTCTTGGCCGGATCGACGGCGCGGCCATCGACGGAAAGCTTCGCCTTGCCGAGGGGCACCAGCACCAGGCCGGTGGCGGTCACGATCAGGTCGGCCGCAAGCTCGGCACCGGATTTCAGCTTCAGGCCTGTCTCGGTGAAGGTCTCGATCTGGTCGGTGACGAT
>DATHNU010000679.1:0-2179 GCA_035485695.1 Reyranella sp.
AAGTGGTGGACAACTCGATCGACGAGGCGCTGGCCGGCTATTGCGACGACATCACCGTCACGATCCATACCGACAACTCGATCTCGGTGATCGACAACGGCCGCGGCATTCCGACCGGCGTGAAGATGGACGACAAGCACGAGCCCAAGCGCTCGGCTGCCGAGATCGCGCTGACCGAGCTGCACGCCGGCGGCAAGTTCAACCAGAACAGCTACAAGGTGTCGGGCGGGCTGCACGGCGTGGGCGTGTCCTGCGTCAACGCGTTGTCGAACTGGCTGCGCCTGACGGTGCGCCGCGACGGCCAGCAGCACTTCATCGAGTTCCGCAAGGGTGTCCCGCAGGATCGCGTGCTCGAGATGCGCGATGGCTTCGAGACGAGCCCGATGAAGATTACCGGCGAGACCGAGCGCCGCGGCACGGAAGTGCATTTCCGTCCCGACGAAGAGATCTTCAACAACATCGACTTCCACTACGACATCCTCGCCAAGCGCCTGCGCGAGCTCTCGTTCCTGAACAACGGCGTGAAGATCCGCCTGGTCGACGAGCGCAACGCCAAGGAAGACAACTTCGCCTACATCGGCGGCGTCAAGGGCTTCGTCGAGTTCATCAACAAGGGCAAGTCCATCCTCAACCCGAACATCTTCCACGCCCAGGGCGAGAAGATGAGCGACCAGAACACGCCGGTGTCGGTCGAGGTGGCGATGCAGTGGAACGACACGTACAACGAGTCGGTGCTGTGCTTCACCAACAACATCCCGCAGCGCGACGGCGGCACCCACCTGACCGGCCTGCGCGCCGCGATGACCCGCGTCATCAACAAGTACATCGACGACAACGACTTCGCCAAGAAGGCCAAGGTCGAGATCGCCGGCGACGACATGCGCGAAGGCCTGGCCTGCGTCGTCAGCGTCAAGGTGCCCGAGCCGAAGTTCTCGAGCCAGACCAAGGACAAGCTGGTCTCGAGCGAGGTGCGCGCGCCGGTCGAAGACATCGTCAGCCGCCTGCTCACCGACTGGCTGCTCGAGAACCCGGTCGACGCCAAGATCATCTGCGGCAAGATCGTCGACGCCGCGCGCGCGCGTGACGCCGCGCGCAAGGCGCGTGAGATGACCCGCCGCAAGGGCGTGCTGGACGGCATGGGCCTGCCCGGCAAGCTGGCCGATTGCCAGGAGAAGGATCCCGCGCTGTGCGAGATCTACATCGTCGAGGGCGACTCGGCCGGCGGCTCCGCCAAGCAGGGTCGCGACCGGAAGTTCCAGGCCATCCTGCCGCTGCGCGGCAAGATCCTGAACGTGGAGAAGGCGCGCTACGAGAAGCTGCTCTCCAGCGAGGCCATCCTCACGCTGATCACCGCGCTGGGCACGGGCATCGGCAAGGGCATGGGCGGCGACGACTTCAACCCGGACAAGCTGCGCTACCACCGCATCATCATCATGACGGACGCGGACGTCGACGGCGCCCACATCCGTACGCTCCTGCTGACGTTCTTCTATCGCCAGATGCCCGACCTCGTCGAGCGCGGCCACATCTACATCGCGCAACCGCCGCTGTACAAGGTCAAGCAGGGCAAGCACGAGCAATACCTGAAGGACGGCGACGAGCTCAACGCCTTCTTGCTGAAGGTGGCCCTCGACGGCGCGTCCATCGAGCCGGGCGACGGCCGCGTCGCGCTCGCCGGCGCCACGCTGGAGGAGCTTGCCCGCAAGTACCTGCTCGCCACGAGCGTCATGGATCGCCTGTCCAACTGGATGGACGTCGAGGCGCTGCGCACGATCGCCGACGGTCTCACGCTGAACCTGGACGACGTCGCCCAGGCCGAGGCCAGCGCCATCGCCCTGGCTGGCGCGCTGCACGATGCCCAGGTCAGCGCGCTGTTCGACGAGCGCACCGACAAGCACGTGCTGCGCATCGAGCGCCAGCACCACGGCAACACCAAGGCCAGCATCATCACGCAGGACTTCGTGCACGGTGCCGACTACGAGGCCCTGAGCACCGCCGGCGTCACCTTCAAGGGCCTGCTGGGCTCAGAGGCCGTGGTCAAGCGCGGCGAAGGCGAACGCCAGAAGGAAAGCAAGGTCGCCGACTTCCGCGCCGCCATGGCCTGGCTGATGACCCAGGCCGAGAACGCCGTCGCCCGCCAACGCTACAAGGGCCTGGGCGAGATGAACCCCGAGCAGCT
>DATHNU010000680.1:0-7172 GCA_035485695.1 Reyranella sp.
GCGTGGTTGTGGCCGGAGTAACCCAAATTCGTCATCCCGACCGGAGCGAAGCGAAGTGGAGGGACCTCTTCTTCGCCTCCGTGAGTGCATGAAGAGGTCCCTCCACTTCGCCTCGCTACGCTCGGCTCCGGTCGGGATGACGGACAGTCACCTAAACGGTGGCTCGTCGAAGCTGCGCAGCTTGCGCGAATGCAGCGAGGCCAGTTCGCTGCGCAGCAAATTCACCGTCTCCAGGCCGATCTGCAGGTGCTCGCTCACCGCCCGCTGGTAGAAGCGCGTGGCGGCGCCGGGTAGCTTGATCTCGCCGTGCAGGGGCTTGTCGGAAATGCACAGCAGTGTGCCGTAGGGCACGCGCATCCTGTAGCCCTGGGTCGCCAGCGTGGCGCTTTCCATGTCGACCGCGATGGCGCGCCCCAGGCTGATGCGGTGGCGCTCCTGCGACCAGCGCAGTTCCCAGTTGCGGTCGTCGTAGCTCACCACCGTCCCGGTCCGCAGCCGCCGCTTCAGCGCATCGCCGCGCTCGCCGGTCACGCGCGCGGCCGCTTCCTGCAGGGCCATCTGCACTTCGGCCAGAGCGGGCACCGGAATTTCCGGCGGCATCAGGTCGTCGAGGATGCGGTCGCGCCGCAGGTAGCCGTGCGCCAGCACGTAGTCGCCGATGGTCTGCGACTGGCGCAGCCCGCCGCAATGGCCGATCGTCAGCCAGCAATGCGGGCGCAGCACGGCGAGGTGGTCGGTCGCATTCTTGGCGTTGGAGGGGCCGACGCCGATATTGACGATGGTGATGCCGCCCTGATCATCGGACCGCATCAGATTGTAAGCCGGCATCTGGAAGCGATGCCACGGTGCGGCCGCGATCGCGGCGTCGACCGCCGCCGGCTCGTCGCCGCGCCGCACGATGGTGCCGCCGGGCAGCGCCAGTTGCGAATAGGGGCCGCCCGGCCTGCGCAACTCGGCCAGCGCCCAGACCACGAACTGATCGACGTAGCGCTGGTAGTTGGTGAACAGGATCCAGGGTTGGAGCGTCCGCCAGTCGCAGCCGGTATAATGGACAAGCCGGCGCAGCGAGAAATCGATGCGCACGGCGTCGAACAGGGCGAGCGGTCGGGGCCCGCCGTCGCCGCGCTGCCATGTGCCGTCGACCACCTCGTCGCCGACGTTGGCCAGCATGGGCGTCGGGAAATGGCGCGCCAGATCGGCCACCGAGAGATCGCCGTGCACGAACTCGTCGCCCTCCTCGGTGACGAAGGGATAGGGGATCTCCTGCGCGCTGGTCCTGACCTCGATGCGGGCGCCGAATTCGCTGGCCAGCGGGCGCAACTGATCGAGCAGGTATTGGCGAAAGAAGGCGGGCTGCGTCACGGTCGTCGAATAAAGACCGGGCGACTGGAACTTCGCCCAGGCGCGGCGGGTGAAGTGCACGGCGCCGGACGGTTGCCAATCGACGCAGAGCTCGGGATAGCGGAAAGCGCTTCTTTCCTGCGCCGTCGGTACGACCCCCGATCCGGTATAGCGCGCGAGCGCCTCGCGCAGCGCGTTGCTGGCGGCGGCATGAAGATGTTCCAGGCGGTCGACAGCCTGTTCGGGCGTCAAGCTGCCGCGTTCAGCCCCGTTCGCTGTCATGTGACTGACGGTCCTTGGTTTTAGGCCCGCGGTCCGACGAGAGACACTATTCCACTTACGTTCGGGCCTACTTGCATTCCGGCTTGGGCAGCGACTCGAGCCGCGTGATGCTGTATTCGATGCCGCCGTCGCTCTCCTCGTGCGTGCCGTAGAGTTCGATGCCGTTGTCGAGCGTGATGCTGCTCATCTCGAAGGCGGGTTCGCCCTGCGCCTGGACCTGTCCCTTGGAAAGGGCTTCGAAGAAGCCGGCGCGATAATAGATCCGCGAGCGGCCGTCGGCGAGCTGCTCGGCGCCCTCGGGAATCTTCACCGTCGCCAGGCGCTTGGGCACCTTGCCGATCACGATGTTGACCGACTGCGGCGCCTTGACCTTCTCGCCATAGAAGAACAGCGCGTCGAAGCCGCCCTCGCCCGCCTTGGCCTGGCGGATCGTCTCGCGCGCGATGGCGACGGGAAACAGCGTGCCGACCGGCAACGCCACCGTCTGGCCCTCGGGGTCGGCGAAGTGCGCCTGGCCACTGCCGTCGTCGCCCAAGAGCGCGTCGCCCTTGACCAGGCTGGTCTCGCGTCCGTCGGTCGTCGAGCGGTGTTCGAAGCGCAGCTTCTTGCCGTCGCGGCTTTCGGTCATCTGTGACAGCTGCTCGCTCACCACCATGCCGCGCGGGCCGGGGATCTCCAGCCTGAGGCGCTGGTTCACGATATAGCCGTCGCAGGTGAGCTTGAGCTCGTAGGCGTAGGTGCCGGGCACGCCGTCGCCCGGCTTGCCGTGCTCCAGCGTGGTGACCGAGTAGACGGCGCGATGCGGCGCCATATCCTGCGCCGCCGCCGGCATCACCGGGGCGGCAAGCAGGACTGCAGTCGACAACAAGCGGGCATTCAGCATCGCGGCCTCGGCAGGGCTTGGAGTTGAACAAGACGGGCATCCACGGCGAAATCACCGTAGTCCAGCAGCATCGAGCGGGCGATGCCATTGCCCAGCAAATCGAGCGCCAGCTCATATTCCGGATTGGCGCTGCCCTGGTCGCCGGCGGCGAAGAAGGCCAAGCGCACGTTCCACGATGGCTGGTTGCGCAGCAAGCCGACATCTCCGCGCACCGGTGGCGCCCCGGTCGTGCGCGTCGAGCGGCTGATCACCGCATTGACCTGGAAGGCACCGTCCAGCCGGGCGCCGTCGAACACGCTGTAGGAGGCCGATTTGTCGCCGTCGCGCGCGTGCCGGATGATGAGGGCGAGATGGGTGGTGGGGAACAGGGTGCCCGCCGGCAGCTCGAAACTGCGGACCTCAGGCAGGGTGAAGGAAGCCCTGCCCTTGCCGCCTTGCCCCTCGAGGTCGGCCTGGCCGCGCAGTTCCTCCTCGACCTCGTCGTCCTGGATGTTGCGCACGCTGAAGCGCAGGCCCAACCCGTCCTTGGTCTCGTAGCTGGTGAAGCTCGAATCGGTGTTGAATTCCTCGCCGTCGTTGCGCAGGAATTTCAGCTTGATGCGCTGCTTGACCTCCCAGCCGTCGCACGAGTCGACGGTCTCCAGCACCATCGCGCCGCTCACCTCGGCGATCCCGCTATTGGGGCGCGCCACCGCGAGCTTCATGTCGTAGGTGGCGCGATGCGGCACCAGCACGACGTCGGGCGATTGCTGCGGCTGTGGCGGAGACGCCTGCGTCGATTGCTGTTGCTGCGGCGGCGGTTGCTGGGCGTCAGCGACCCTTATCCACAGGGCCAGCAATAGTACGGCACCGACGGCGGCGAGGGAGACCGCAATCTGGACGCGAGGACGGCGAAAACTAAGCGTGATCAACGGACATGGCGGGGGGCTAGGCCTTGTAGCCGGGCGGCCAAGCGTAATATCCATGCCCGCGGAATACCAGAATGATCGCCTGCGGCAGGGCTGCACAGGGAGGATAGTGCTTATGACCACCGGCAAACCCAGGGTACTCGCCACCCGGCACTTCCCACCCGACGTCGAGGCCCGGCTGGCGGCGAATTTCGACGCCGTCCTCAACCCGGAGGACCGGCTCTATGACGCCCCCGCTTTGATCAAGGCCACCGCCGGCTGCGACGGCATCATGTGCGCCGCCGGAGACCCGATGAACGCCCAGACCATTGCCGGCCTGCCCGCTTCCGTGCGCATCATCGCCACCTTCTCGGTAGGCTACGAGCACGTCGACGTGGCTGCGGCGGCCAAGCGCGATATTGCCGTCAGCAACACGCCCGACGTGCTGACCGACGCCACTGCCGACATTGCCATGCTCTGCCTGCTGGGCGCGGCGCGGCGCGCCTACGAGGGCATGCATATGCTGCGGACCCACAGCTGGGTGGGCTGGACGCCGACCCAGCTCATGGGCGTGCACGTTACCGGCAAGCGACTTGGTATCCTGGGCATGGGCCGCATCGGCCAGGCGATGGCCGATCGCGCCCGCGCCTTCCGCATGCAGATCCACTACAGCAACCGCAGCCGCCTGCCGGCCGACCTCGAGAAGGGCGCGATCTTCCACGCCGACCCCGATGCCATGCTACCGCACTCCGACTTCCTGTCGATCAACGCACCGATGACACCGGCCACCCACAAATGGGTCAATGCGGAGCGCATCGCCAAGCTGCCCAAGGGCGCCATCGTCGTGAATTCAGCCCGCGGCGGCGTGGTCGATGACGAGGCGCTGATCGCGGCCTTGAAGAGCGGACGGCTGGCGGCGGCGGGCCTCGACGTGTTCGACGGCGAGCCCAGGATGCACCAGGGTTATTACGGGCTTTCCAACGCCTTCCTGCTGCCGCACATGGGCTCGGCCACGACCGAAACGCGCAACGCCATGGGGTTCAAGGCACTCGACAATCTGGAGGCCTTCCTGCTCAGGAAGCAGGCGCCGCCCGATCTCGTGAAGGCTTCTTAACCGAGCGGACCTTGGGCTTCTTCGGCTTGGGCGTGACTGGCGGGCCTGTGGCCGACGCCGGGTCGGGCGTGGCATCGGCCAGGGCCGTCACCGGCACGGCAGGCGCCGCCGGCGCCGGGGCGGCCTTGTAGGCCGCGGCGTCCCAGCTCGCGGCCGGCGCATTCGCTGCTGCCCTGAGCGGCGGCGCGTACTGCACGCCATCCTCGGAGACCATGCGCTGCGGCTGGGAGTAGTCGACGTTGTAGGGGTCCTTGTCGCCCTCCCGCTCCTGGCAGACCGGGCGGCCATGAAAGACCCGCCACAGGGCACAGTCCTTCTTGGAGATCATCGAGGCCAGGTGGTCGGTCGCGGTCTTGTTGCTGACCGCCAGCAGGCTGCCGTCGGCGGCATAGCCGGCCCCGGTGACGGCGAGCGGCGCACCGCAGGCTCCAGTCAAAAAGGCCAAGCCCACGACCAGCGGCAGGAATAAAGGAATGGTGAGCCGAAAAGAGCTCATAATCTGCTTTATAAAAAGACTATAACTACTTGAATATACGTATGTTTATAGATTCAGTCAATTTGCATGATCCCTACCACCCCTAGTTCCATCCCGGAGGGGCCAACCGCAAGCCGAGGTGCCGCGGCGCGATGACATCACGGCGAGCCGGTCCGCTCGCTCTCGCGCACGCTTTGGACGTAGACGTTGATGATGAGGGCTGCCAGCAGGATGAGGCCGCGGATCAGGATCTTCAGGAAGCTGTCGATCTCGACATGGTCCAGCCCGTTGTTCAGCACGCCCAGGATCAGGAGACCGATGATGGTGTTGCCGATGCCGCCGCGGCCGCCGAACAGGCTGGTGCCGCCCACCACCACGGCGGCGATGGCGTCGAGCAGGTAGCCGTCGAATTCATTCTGCTGGGCGCTGCCGAAATGGGCCACGCCCAGCATCCCGGCCACGCCGGAGCAGACCCCAGATATGACAATGACGGCGCCCAGCACCAGCTTCACGTTGACGCCCGAATATTCCGCCGCCTCGCGGTTGCCGCCCACCATGTAGACGTAGCGGCCGAAGCGCGTGTAGGTCAGCACGAGGTGGCCGGCGAGCAGAAAAACTGCGAGCACGATCACGATCCACGGTATGCCGACGATGGAGCCCGCCCCCATGGTCGCCACGAACGACGGCACGGCATAGGCGATCTGGCCGCGCACCAGCAGGGCCGAAATGCCGGCGCCGATCTGCATCATGGCGAGCGTCATGATGAATGACGGAATGCCGATCACCGTGATGCCGACGGCGTTGACCAACCCCAGCAAGGCGCAGGCCGCGAGGGCCAGGACGATCGCCGCCGCGCCGGGTAGCGGCACGTTCGGGATATTGACGTAGTTCTCCTGCAGCGTGAAATACGCCACAACGATGCCGGTCGCGTTGGCGATCGCGGCGACCGAGAGGTCGATTTCCGCGCACAGGATGACGAAGGTGAGCCCGACCGCGATGACGCCCGTCACCGAGATCTGGGTCAGGATGTTGGCGGCGTTGTCCCACGAGGCGAAAGAACGGCTGGCGACGCTGAAGAAGACGAGCAGGATGATGAGCGTCAGGAACGGCGCGATGTTGCGCATCTGGTTGCCCACAAAGCTCCTCATGCGGCCTCCAGCAGCCGGTCCTTGCTGACCGTCTCGCCGGCGAATTCGTGCACGATCCGGCCCTTCTTCATCACCACGATGCGGTCGGCCAGCGACAGCACGGTCTCGGGCTCGGTCGACATGACGACGATACCGATGCCGCGGTCGCGCAGGTCCCGCACGATCTTGACCACGTCCTCCTTGGCGCCGACATCCATGCCGCGCGTCGGCTCGCTCAAGACCAGCACCCGGGGCGGCCAGGTCAGCCACTTGGCGAGCGCCACCTTCTGCTGGTTGCCGCCCGACAGGCTCTGCAGCAGCGTCTCCACCGTCGGCGGCCGAATCGACAGCGCCTCGACATGGCGACGCGCGATGTTCCGCTCGATTGCGGGCTTCAGCCAGAGCCGCGCGATGCGGCCCAGCGCGCTGATCGACATGTTCTTGTAGACCGGCTCCTGGTAGAACAGCATCGAACGGCGGCTTTCGGGAACGAAGGCAACGCTGGCGCGGCGCGCATCTGATGTATTGCGAAAGCGCAGGACCTTGCCGTCGCTGGTCAATGTCCCCGCGGTCGACTTCAGCTTGCCGAAAAGCGTGCGGGCCAGCTCGATCTGGCCGCAGCCCATGAAACCGTAGACGCCCAGCACCTCGCCTGCCCTGACGTCGAGCGAAATGTCGGCGAAGGCCCGCCCGGCCGCGAGCCCGCGCACCGCGAGGATGACCGGCGCGGCGGGCTTGCTGTCGAGGGCGATCGCCCCGGTATAGCTCTCTTCCAGATCTTCGTGCCCGCTGCCGATCATGCGTTCGATCACCCAGCCCTTGTCGATCCGGTTGGCGTCTTCGGTGACGATTCGCCGGCCGTTGCGAAAGATCGTCACTCTCTCGGCGATGGCCAGGACATCGTCGAGGAAGTGCGAAATGAACACGATGCTGCGCCCGCTGGCGCGGACGGCGCGCAGGACCTCGAACAGGCGATGCACCTCGGGCGGGGAAAGGGCCGAGGTCGGCTCGTCGAGGATGATGATGCGGGCGCCCGAAAACAGCACCCGGGCAAGCTCGATCT
>DATHNU010000681.1:0-2194 GCA_035485695.1 Reyranella sp.
CGCGACGCCGTGGCGCGCGCAGTGGCCACCTGGAACGCCGCCGATCTCGAGGAGGCGATCATTGCCGCAAAGGGCGCCGGTGGCATGGCGCGGACGCAGGCCGAATGGGCGAGACATCCGCAAGGCGCTGCGGTCGCGGCGCTGCCGCTCATGGAGATCATGCGCATCGGCGACAGCGCCCCCGAGCCGCTGCCAACCGGCAATCGGCCACTCTCGGGCATCCGCGTCATCGACCTGACCCGCGTCCTCGCCGGACCGACGTGTGCCCGCACGCTCGCCGAACACGGTGCCGACGTCATGAAGATCACCGGCGCGCATCTGCCCAGCCTTGGCTACCAGGAATGGGATACTGGGCACGGCAAGCTTTCGGCCGAACTCGATCTGCGCGCGCCGGGCGATGTCGATATCCTGCACGGGCTGGTGCGCAAGGCCGATGTCTTCTCGCAAGGCTATCGTCCGGGCAGCTTGGCCAACCGCGGTCTGTCGCCGGAGGAACTGGCCGCGATGCGGCCTGGGCTCGTCTACGTTTCGCTCTGTGCCTTCGGTCATGCCGGCCCCTGGGCGTCGCGACGCGGCTTCGACACGGTGGTGCAGACCGTCAGCGGCATGACGATACGTCAGGCGGAGAGCGTCCCGGGCAAGACTGCGGAGCCACAATTCTACCCGGTCTCGGCGATCGATTATTGCACGGGTTACTTGATGGCGTTTGGCGCGATGGTGGCGTTGGCACGCCGGACGCAGGAAGGTGGCAGCTGGTTGGTGCGGATCTCTCTCGCCCAGGTCGGCAAGTGGATCGTCGATCTCGGCGAAGTGCCGGCAGCGGCGCTGAGGGATATACCTGCTGAGTTCACCGCCAGCGAACTGGAACGTTGGTCGACGGTCAGTGAGACACCATCTGGCCGGCTCGGCCACCTCAGGCCAGCCGTGCAATTATCGGAAACGCCGCCGTACTGGGCGCGGCCCTCGGTTCCGCTTGGCTATCACCGCCCGGTGTGGCCGTGACAGCGTGTCAGGAGATGGACCTTCTCCGCCGCCAATTTCTGCATCTGGCAGCGGGTGCTGCGGCGCTGCCTGCTTTATCGCGCATGTCGTGGGCACAAACCTATCCGTCGCGTCCGGTGCGCTTGCTCATAGGCTTTTCCGCCGGCGGAGGGGCCGATATCGTCGGGCGCCTGATCGGTCAATGGCTGCAAGAACGGCTGGGCCAACCCGTCGTCATTGAGAACCGGCCTGGCGCCGGGACCAACGTTGCCACCGAGGCGCTCGTACGCGCGCCGGCCGACGGCTATACGCTCGGCCTTATCGGCCTGCCGAACGCGATCAACGCGACCTTGTACGACAAGCTCAGCTTCAATTTCATCCGCGACGTGACGCCGATCGCAGGCATCCTGCGCACGCCCGAAATCATGGTCGTCAATCTGTCGGTTCCGGCCAAAACCCTTTCCGAGTTCATCGCCCACGCCAAGGCCAATCCGGGCAATATCAATATGGGGTCGGCCGGCAACGGGAGCGTGTCACATGTCGCCGGCGAGCTGCTCATGTTCAAGGCCGGCCTCAGAATGGTGCATGTGCCTTTTCGAGGCGCGGCCCCCGCGCTCACCGACCTGCTAGGCGGCCAAGTGCAGGTCGTGTTCGGGGCCGTGACCGCGACAATGCCCTACATCAGTACAGGAAAGGTGCGTGCGCTGGCGGTCACCGGCACCGCGCGCTCAGAACTGTTGCCAGACATCCCAACCGTGGGCGAATTGGTCCCGGGCTACGAGGCGAGCGCCTGGTACGGCATCGGGGCGCCCAAAGGCACGCCCGTCGAGATTGTCGATCGGCTCAACACGGCGATGAATGAGTCGCTTGCCGATCCCAAATTGAAAGCGCGGCTCGCGGACCTGGGCGCCACCGTGCTGACTGGCTCGTCCGCCGACCTCGGCAAGCTCATCGCAGACGAAACCGAGAAATGGGCGAAGGTGATCGAGTTTGCGAAAATAAAAGCGGAGTGAGCGGCGCGTTCTATAAATACCGTTCGGCGAACCCGTCGCAGGACCAGCGCAATGATCGAACGTTTGAAGCGCCGTTTTGTGATCCTCACATCTCGGGAGGAAGCATGACAGCTGCCGAGCTGCCGGGCGTGGCGCCTGACGTGCTGGTGGTCGGGGCAGGCAATGCGGCCTTGTGCGCCGGGATCTCGGCGCACCAGAAT
>DATHNU010000682.1:0-6286 GCA_035485695.1 Reyranella sp.
ATCGCGGCCCTGCTGTGGCTCTTCTTTACCCGTACGCGCACCGGCAAGTCGATCCGCGCCGCCGCTGACAACAATATGGGCGCCCTCGTGGTCGGCCTCGACGTGAAGAGGCTTTACGCCTTCACCTTCGGCGTGGGCGCCGCCTGTGTCGGCGCCGCGGGCGCGCTCATGATCACCATCATTCCGGTGACGCCCTTCCTGGCCGGCGAATATACCCTGCTCGCCTTCGTCATCGTGATCGTGGGCGGCCTCGGCGGCATGACCGGTGCGCTGATGGGCGGCCTGCTGATCGGCGTCAGCGAGGCGGTGGCCGGTCTGCTGTTGCAGCCCTCGCTTAAAAGCATGTTCAGCTTCGGCTTGCTGATCCTGGTCCTGCTGCTCCGGCCGCAGGGCCTGTTCGGCAAGAGCAACCCGTGACCTTATCGCGCCGTCTGGTGGGCGAGGCCCGGCCGCGCACCTTGTGGCTTCTGGCCATCCTGCTCGCGCTGCTGCTGGTGGCGCCGATGATCCTCGGCAAATACTGGCTCTCGGTCCTGATTCTGATCCTCTATTTCGCCTATGTCGGCCAGGCCTGGAACATCCTGATGGGCTTCGCCGGTCAGCTTTCGCTGGGCCACGCCCTCTATGCCGGCCTCGGCGGCTACATCGCCGCCGGACTGTTCTTCCATTACGGCATCGGCCCGTGGGCCGGCGTCTTCGCCGCAGCCGCGACGGCGGCTCTTGCCGGAGCGATCGTAGGGTATCTAGGCTTCCGCTTCTCGCTGGCCGGCGTCTATTTCGCCCTTCTCACCATCGCCTTCAGCGAGTTCACACGCCTCGCCTTCGATCATTGGGAATGGGCGGGCGGCGCCGGTGGCCTCTTCCTCAAGGTCGACGGCGGCAGCGATATCGTGAACCTGCGCGGCGGGCCGCTGCTCTTCTATTACGTGATCCTGGCGCTCGCGGTTGGCGCCTTCATCCTCTGCCGCGCCCTGCTCGAGAGCCGCCTCGGCCGCTACTGGCTTGCCATCCGCGAGGATGCCGAGGCGGCACAGGCGGTCGGCGTGCCGGTGCTGCGCTGCAAGATGATCGCGATCGTGATCTCGGCGGCGCTGACCGCGCTCGCCGGCGTGTGGAACGCCTTCTACTACAACAACCTCTTTCCCGAGACGGCCTTCGCCGTCGGCCGCTCGATCGAGATCACCCTGGCGCCGATCATCGGCGGCCTGGGAACGCTGTTCGGACCCGTCGTCGGCGCCGTCGTGCTGGCAGGCCTGGGTGAAGCTTTCACCGACCTCGGCGAGACGCTGGGCATTCCCGGCATCAAGCAGATCTTCTATGGCCTCGCGCTGCTGGTGATCGTGATCTACCGGCCGGCCGGCGTGTGGCCGTGGCTGGCCGCGAAACTCGGCCTGGCGGAGCGACCGAAGTGAGCGGCGCACGACTCGAGCTTGCCAGCATCGGCAAGAGTTTCCGCGGCCTGCGCGCGGTGCACGACGTGAGCTTCAGCGTGCCGGCCGGCGCCATCCACGCCCTGATCGGGCCCAACGGCGCGGGCAAGACCACGATCTTCAACATGATCGCGGGCGCACTTGCGCCCGACGCCGGCACCGTCAGCCTGGACGGCAAGGTGATCTCCGGTCTGCGGCCCGATCGTGCCTGCGACGCCGGCATCGGCCGCACCTTCCAGCTCGTGAAGCCATTCAAAGGGTTGAGCGTGCTGGAGAATGTCACGGTGGGCGCTCTCCATCGCAAATCCGACCTCGCCCTGGCGCGCGACAGCGCATCGGCGATCCTGTCGCGGCTCGGTCTCCATGATCGCCGCCACCAGCTCGCCGAAAGCCTGACCTTGCCCGACCGCAAACGGCTGGAGGTGGCGCGAGCCCTGGCGACCGAGCCCAAGTTGCTGCTGCTCGACGAGGTGATGGCGGGCCTGCGGCCGACCGAGGTCGATGTCATGGTGGCGTTCCTGCGCGAGCTGAACGCGCAGAGCGGACTCACCATCCTGCTGATCGAGCACGTCATGCGCGCCGTCATGGCGCTTGCCGCCGAGGTCGTGGTGGTGAGCTACGGCGAGAAGATCGCCGAGGGCACGCCGCAAACCATCGCGCGCCACCAGACCGTGCTCGACGTCTATCTCGGCGAGGCCGAGGAGCCATGAGCACCGCCCTGCTGAAAGTCGACAACCTCGACCTGTATTACGGCGATGCCCAGGCGCTGGCCGATATCGCGCTCGAGATCGCCGCGGGCGAGATCGTGACCATCGTCGGCGCCAACGGCGCGGGCAAAAGCTCGCTGATCCGCGCCATCCACGGCATCGAGAAGCCGGCGCGTGGCTCTGTAATCTTCGATGGCATCGATATCGCGGGCTGGCCCTCTTATCGCGTGTGCGAGGCGGGCATCGGCCATGTCGCCGAGGGCCGCCAGGTCTTTCCCAATCTCTCCGTGCTGGAAAATCTCGAGATGGGCGCCGCGCCGCGCCGTGCGCGCGCCGCCGAGAAACAGACCCTCGAGCGCGTGTTCGCCATGTTCCCGCGCCTTTCCGAGCGGCGCCGGCAGCCGGCCGGTACGCTGTCCGGCGGCGAGCAGCAGATGTTGGCCATCGGCCGCTGCCTGATGGGCCAGCCCAGGCTCATCATGTTCGACGAGCCGTCGCTGGGTCTGGCGCCCACCATCGTGCAGGAAGTGTTTCGCATCGTGCGCCGCCTGAACGAAGAAGGGCTCACCATTCTGCTGGTCGAACAGAACGTGATGGCGTCGCTCAGGATCGCTCATCGCGGCTACGTGCTGGAGAACGGGCGCATCGAGCTCACCGGCCCTGGCCGTGAGCTTTTGAACAACGATCGCGTGCGCCAGGCCTATCTCGGCCTTTAGCCTGCGACTCTCTTGGGAGCGCGGACCTCCAGGTCCGCTCATGTGCATGATGCGGACCTGGAGGTCCGCGCTCCGCCTGAGATGACACGCTCCGGCAAGAGCCGTTGACGACGATGGTGCCGCCCTGCGATCCTGCCGGCTTCCGGTACAGACCGCTGCCGCGTGCGGCGCGGGTTTGATCCGGGACGGCTCGGACATCCCGTCGACGGGATGCCCACCCTCCCCGGCAGACAGAGCCATGGGAGGACTCTTTTAGATGAACCGTCGCGACATGTTGAAGGCTGGCGTCGCCGCCGGCGCCCTCGGTCTGGCGCCGCGCCTCGCGTCGGCCCAGGTCACCTTTGCGCCTACGCCGAAGGGCTGGCGTTCCTTTGTGCTGACCACGCGGGTCGAGCCCATGGATGGCGCCACCCGGGTGTGGATCCCTCTGCCGACCTTCGCGGCGGCGGACTGGCAGCGCCCCGGCAACGTCAGCTGGACGGGCAACGCCAAGATCGCCGAGCGCGTCCGCGATCCGCTCTACGGCGCGGAGATGCTTCGGGTCGAATGGGCGGCCGATCAGCAGTCGCCGCTGGTCGAGGTCACGGCGCAGGTCCAGACGCAGGACCGCTCGGTGGTCCCGGGCCAAGGCTCGGCGCCGCCTCTGAGCGACGCCGAGCGCAAGCTCAACCTCGCCGCCACCGATTTGTTGTCGACCGACGGTCTGGTGAAGGAAACCGCCGAGGCTGCCGTCAAGGGCAAGAAGGACGACGTTGCCAAGGCGCGCGCGCTCTACGAGTGGGTGGTGGAGAACACCTTCCGCAATCCCAAGACTCTGGGCTGCGGCGTCGGCGACATCACCACCATGATCAAGACCGGCAACCTCAACGGCAAGTGCGCGGACCTGAACGCGCTCTATGTCGGCCTGGCCCGCTCGGTCGGCCTGCCGGCGCGCGACGTCTACGGCATCAGGGTCGTGCCCTCGCAGTTCGGCTTCAAGGCGCTGGGCGCGGGCTCGGAGAACGTCACCAAGGCGCAGCATTGCCGCGCCGAAGTCTGGCTGCCGGGCAGCGGCTGGACACCGGTCGATCCGGCCGATGTACGCAAGGTCGTGCTCGAGGAGCCGCCGGGCAATCTCGCCATGACCGATCCCAAGGTTTTAGCCGCGCGAAAGACGCTGTTCGGTTCATGGGAGGGCAACTGGGTCGCCTTCAACGACGCGCACGATGTGAAGCTGCCGGGCTCGACCGAACCGGCCATCGCCTTCCTGATGTACCCGCAGGGCGAGAACAAAGCCGGCTTCCTCGATTCGCTCGACCCGGACAAGTTCAAGTACCGCATCACGGCGCGTGAACTGACGGCATAGCCCCTCCAGTGCCTTCCCTTCGCAGGCTCCGCGAAGGGAAGGCAAATGATGCGCGTTTCGCTCCGGCCCGATCCGCTCTATATCGGCGCCATGACCGCTTCGACCCAGGCGGCGGCGCGGACGGCGTCGGCCGGCATTCTGCGCCGCTATTACATCGCGATGGCCGCGCCCTTCGTGGTCGATGTGGTCAGCCTCATCGCCTATGTCGCGATCAACCGCGCGCCGGAGAGCCTGGGGTCGCTGGTGACGGTGTCGGCGGCCTTTCTGCTGGTCGGCACCGGCATCGGCGCCTACTTCCTGATCCGCCCGGTGGCCCGCTACATGGCGGGTGAGGCAACCTTCGCCGACATCGAACATCGCCTCTCCCACCTGCCGCGTGATTCGGCAATCCTCGTCGGGTTCTTCTATGCGCCCATGGTTGCCCTGCGGCTGATCTCGCCGCAGCTCGACATCAAGTTCGGCGCCATGCTCGACATCGTGGCCTGGACCGACGTCGTCTCCACCTTCGTGGTCTATACCGGCTTCAACATCGTGCTGACCTTCTTCGTGGTCAGCGCCTACTTCGACCGCCTGTGCGAGCACCTGTTCGTGACGCGCGGCGTCAATCTCGGGATCTTCCACGGCCGCTTTCGCCGCAAGGTGGGCTTTGCCCTGATCTTCGTGTCGTTCGCCGCCATGATCCTGCTGGTCGGCGATATCGCGAGCTACGGCGGACCCCGGCTGATCCGTGAGGCCACGGTCGACGTCGTCTCATCGCTGACAGGCGGCGTGATCATCTACTACTGGATCACCCGGGCGCTGACCCGGCCGATGGACCGCCTCGACTACGGCATGCGCAAGGTGGCCGAGAATGATCTGACGGTGCGCCTGCCGGTGACGTCCGACGACGAGCTGGGCCATGCGGTCAGCCGCTTCAACGCCATGGTCGAAGGCCTGTCGGAACGTGCGTACCTGCGCGATACGTTCGGGAAGTATGTGAGCGAGAGCGTCGCCACAGCTATCCTTCACGACGGACAGCGCACGGGCCGCGCGGCCGACACGACCGCCGAGGCTACACTGATGTTCACCGACATCGAGGGCTTCACCGGCCTGTCGGAGCGCATGTCACCGGCCGAGGTCGCGAAGATCCTGAATACCTACCTCGCCACCGTGGTACCGATAATCCAGCGCCATGGCGGCGTGGTGAACAACTTCATCGGCGACGGCCTGTTTGCGAGCTTCAACCTGCCGCTCCCACTCGCCGACCATGCCGCGGCTGCCATCCAGGCCGCGCTCGACATCCAGCAGGCCCTGGCTGCCTTTCCGGCGGACGCCGGCGTGCGCACCCGCATCGGCATCAATACGGGCAGCGTGATCGGCGTCACCATCGGCGCGGAGAACCGCCTGAACTACACCTTGCTGGGCGACGCCGTGAACATCGCGTCGCGACTCGAGCAGCTCAACAAGCAGTTCGGCACAGGAATCCTTGCGACCGAAAGCACGATACGCGCCGCCGGCGCGATGGAGAGCTGCGTACGGCTGGGCGCGGCCGACGTCCGCGGCCATGCCGATGTCGTCGTCGTCTATCGCGTGGGCGCTCCAGCATGAGCGCAGCCCAGCCTGCAACGCCCGGCGCAATCGCTACGATCCGCCGGCGTTACCTGTGGATGGCGGTGTCGATCTTCTTCCTCGATCTTGCGATCACTGTGATATTCACGGCCGTCGCCGGATCGTGGTCCAACCTGTGGCGCTCCGGCGGAATCGGCCTCGTGCTGCTGCTCGGCGTCAACTGGCTGCTCGCTCGCTGGCTGTTCGAGCCGATCCGGTATTATCTCGAAGGTCGCGCGTCGTTCGAAAGCGCCGAGCGCCGCCTTACCCAGCTTCCCCTGCTCACCGCCCGCGGTGTCGCCATCCTGGCTTTGCTGGTGTCGGCCTTCCGGCTGTCGACTCCCTTTTGGGTCGATTCCCCCCTCGTCCTGCTGGCCAAGCCGACCATCGCCGACTTCATCACAACCTGCATCGTGCTGACGGTCTTCTATTTCACCTACACCTACTTCGTCGTCAGCGACTACCTGATGGGGCTCTGCGACTTCATCTTCCGCCATTACG
>DATHNU010000683.1:0-6312 GCA_035485695.1 Reyranella sp.
CGCGTGCCCAGCACCAGCAGCGCCGTGATCAGCACGACGATGCCGGCGGCCGGCAGGTTGGCGATGGCTGCGGCGGTCGTGCCGTCGGCCAGGGTGACCGCCTGCCCGGTCGCCGCCACCAGCCGGGGCGGCAGGCCGATCCCCGCGAGCCCGAGCAGGCTGTTGAAGTAGCCCGACCAGCCGACGGCCACGGTCGCACCGCCCATGGCGTATTCCAGGATCAGGTCCCAGCCGATCACCCAGGCGGCGAGTTCACCCAGGGTGGCGTAGGTGTAGGTATAGCTGCTGCCCGACACCGGCAGAAACGCGGAGAGCTCGGCGTAGCACAGGCCGACCAGGCCGCAGGCGATGGCTGACAACACGAAGGAGAGCACGATGGCGGGGCCGGCATAGAGCGCGGCGGCGGTCCCCGTCAGCACGAAGATGCCGGCGCCGATGATGGCGCCCACGCCCATGGCGGCGATGCTGAAGGGGCCGAGGACTTTCGACAGACAGCGCTCGGGCGAATCCTGGGAAGCGACGATCTCGGATACCGGCTTGCGCGACAGGACGCCCTTGAAATCCATGGTCCCCCCGCTCCCTTTTGCGGCGTGCCGTCAGCCTTGGCAACTCGAGGGCGAGCCAGCGCGGAGGGGCGGCCTCGTAGGCAACGAGCGAGCGAAAGGTTGCAGTGGATTTACCATGCAACACCTCGCAACGGGTCGGCGTTCACTCCGCGTCCCAATGGCAACCGAAGGAGAACGTCCATGATTCGCACCACCCTTGCCACCGTCGCGCTGATTGCCGCCGCGGGCGTGGCCCATGCCCAGATGCAGGCCCCCAGCACCCCGGGCGGCCGTGCCATGGATTCGATGCCGGGCGGCACCAGCAACCCCAGCACCGATTTTCCCAAGACGCCGTCCAACGCCTCGGCGGCCGAGGCGGCGGCCAAGTCGGCGATCGAACAGCGCGGCTATACCGGCGTGAAGAGCCTGACTCGCGACATGGCCGGCAACTGGGCGGCCAAGGCGATGCGCGACAACGTCGAGGTCGCCGTGGTCCTCGAGCCCAGCGGCAATATCAGGGAGCAGTAGGCCGAAAGGTCTCCGCGACCCGGCCTGGCGGGGTGGTTACTCCTCGTTTGCATCCCGCCAGCGCTGCCGGCCTTCTCATACTTGTGTATGGACTTGTGCGCGGCTTCGGCGTTCCAATATCCGAGGCATGCGCACTCGTCTCACCCTCGCTCTCGCTCTCGTGATCGCCACCGGCTCGCCGGCCTTGGCGCAATATGCGCCGGGCTCGATCGGCAACGGCGGACGCATGCCGGAAACCATGTCGCCCGGCGCCCTGCCGCCGCCGCCAACGCTCTCGGCCCCCGCGCCTGTTGCACCCTCCTCCTCCTACGGCAGTCGCTATCCCAACACCGAAAGCTATTCGCGCGACCGCATCGAATCGCAGGGCTACAAGGTCGAGCGGATCACGCCGCAGAACAACGGCTCCTGGAACGCCGAGACCAGCCGCGACGCCGTTCCGACGCGGCCGCAGGGCGTGCCAAGCAAGGTCACGATCTTCCCCGATGGGCGGGTCCTCGAGGAGCGCGAGCCCTTGACCGTCAACCCGCCCCGTCCGTAGCGATGCGATCGAGCACGGGCAGCAAGTAGCGGCGGAACTGCTGGGGACTTTCCGACATCGGGAAGTGTCCCAATCCCTTCATCACCTCGAAGTGCCGGGCTTTCACCTGCCGCGCCAGTTCTGCCGTCAGCGCCGGCGTGGCCGAGAGATCGTATTCGCCCGTCAGCAGATAGAGCGGACATGTCTCGGCGTCGAGGCGATCGAGGTCGGTGTTGCGCAGATCGCCATCGGTGAAATAGTAGTGCAGGTCGCCCAGGAAGACCGACGGACCGCCCTGCATGTAGTGCCATAAGGTCTCCCACTTCTCGGCCTGCGGCGAGGTGGGCGAGATCAGGCAGGCAACGGTGCCCGCTGCCGCCTCCTGGCCGTGCACGTCGGGACGAAACAGCACCCCGAGGTCGCGCAGGCGGGTGTCGGCGCCCGGCTCGGCATGTGTGGCCGACTGCAGGCCGATGGCCGCCCGGAAATGCGTGCCATGGCGCAGCGCCAGGTGCAGCACCGCGCGGCCGCCGATCGAGCAGCCCATCACCACCGGCCGCTCCAGCCCGAGCGCGCGCGACACCGCCATCACCGTGTCGACATAGAGATCGGTCGTGAGCCGGTAGACCTCGCTCTCGAAGCCGGGCGGCGGCGAGGACTTGCCGTGCCACGGCAGGTCGAAGGCGATCACGCGGTAGCGACGCGTGATCTCGGCATCGTTCAGGATCGCGCGATATTGCCTGCCGTCGGCGCCCGCGGTGTGCAGGCAGAGCAGCGGAATGCCCTCGCCCGCCTCCTCGAAATAAAGCCGGTGCGGCTTGCCGTTGAAGTCCAGCCGCAGGTAGCGCCCGACCACGGGCTCGATGACCGGCGCGCCGACGTCCGCGGAACGTTCCGGCGCGGCGGCCGGACGCAACGCGGCGAAGAGCTGTTCCAGGAACAAGAGGTTGCGGCCATAGGCCACCATGTCGCCCTCGACCCTGAGATGGCCCATGCGCTGCATGCCGACCAGGCTCTGGAAGCCCGCGTCCGGCACCGGCTTGGCGAACTCAGCCCAGCTTTCCGGCGCGGCGCCAAGACTGAAAGCGGCGCCAGGGGCAACGCCCCGGCCAACGGCGACGCGTTCGCCGACAGCCACCGAAATCGCCTCGTCGCCGCTCAGCACGGTGAGCGACAAGGCGGCGAGCCGGGCGCGCCGGCGCAGCGCTTCGTTGCCGTCGAGGGCCCCGCTGAGACGCGCGAACTCGACCATGGCTTTAGTTGCCGGGCTTGATGTTGGCGTCCTTGATGACCGCGGCCCATTTGGGGATGTCGGCCGCGATGGCGGCGCGCGTCTCCTCCGATGTGCTGCCGACGACGTCGAGGCCAAGCGTCGCGAATTTCTTCTGCATCTCGGGATCGGCCAGCACCTTCAGCGATTCAGCGCGCACCTTGTCGATGATGGGCTGCGGCGTGCCGGCCGGCGCCAGCAGGGCAAACCACGAGGTCGCCTCGAAGCCCGGGAAGCCCGACTGGTTCAATGTCGGCAGGTCGGGCGCGTTGGGCGAGCGCTTGAGCGAGGTGATGCCGATGCCGCGCACCCGGCCGTCGCGCACCAGCGGCAGGCTGGCACCGGCATTCTGGATGCCGACAGGGACCACGCCGCCCATGACGTCGGCGAGATTGGCGCCGCGATAGGGGATGTGTTCCATCCTGATGCCGGCCAGATGGCAGAACAGCTCGCCCGCCACGTGCTGGGGCGTGCCGACGCCCGGCGTGCCGTAGGAGAGCTTGCCGGGATTGGCCTTGGCATAGGCGATCAGCTCGGCGATCGACTTCACCGGCAGGTCGTTGTTGACCAGGAAGATGCTGGGCATCGACAGCGACGTCGAGATCGGCGCCAGATCCTTCAGCGGATCGAACGGCAGCGGCTGCAGGCTGGGCAGGATGGTGATGGCGGCGTTGCCCGACCACATCAGCGTGTAGCCATCAGGGGCTGCCTTGGCGACCTTGTCGGTGCCGATGGCGCCCGAATTGCCGGAGACGTTCTCCACTACCACCGGCTGGCCCCAGGCCTCCGAGAATTTCTGGGCGAACATGCGGCCAGTGACGTCGGTGGCGCTGCCGGCGGTGAAGCCCACGACCAGCCGCACCGGCTTCTCGGGCCAGTTGGTCTGCGCAGCGAGCGGATTGACCGCACAGGCCAGCAAGAGGGCAACCGAACAGAGCGACAAACGCATGCGTTTCCTCCCGCGGCGATCTTGATGTCGCCGTCGAGCGCCATCTTGGCATATCGCCAGCGATCGCGGGCGGAAACCTGCGGCCACTATCGCGCGGCGGCCGAGGCACGGCAGTGCCTGGCCATGAACATGAATCGGCGGAGTCGTCGTCGACTGCGGACCGGACGTCGGCGTGGGCCTAGCGGCGCCGACGCGCCACCGCGCGCCCCTTGGAGGTCCGGCGTCCGCTCCGCGCCGCGGCCGGCTTCTTGCCGCCGCCGCGCGTGAACCGAATGTTGAAGCTCTCGCCGCCTTTGACGGTGACGCCGGCATAGTGCGCCGGCAGCTTCATCGGCAACGGCGTCGCCCGGTAGGGCTGCGACAGGACCTGCTTGGCAAGCTTGGGCAACGCCGCGATCCTGCCGCCGAGCGACGCGCGCTGGTTCGTCCAATGTTCCCAATACAATACCCAATCCTCGGTGGCATGGAGGACGGCGCCCTCGAGGCCCTTGGGACGGTCGCGTTGCAGATCCTTGGCGAAGTTGAAAAGGCCGGAGGCGAAATCCAGGGCCGTCATGTTTGCGGGACGCGTGCCGGCAAAGACCTGGGTGAAGCCGCTCATCCAGTCGGCCTGGTCGGCGAACAGGTAGTATGGCGTGTCGAACTTCAGGCTCTCGCCCAGCGCGGCGGGGAAGCTGCTTTCGCTTTGCGGGAAGCCGAACACCGTCGAATGCAGCGAGGAGTAGGCCCGGCCGGGGACCGTCAGCTTGGTATCGTTATAGGCCTGCTGGGTGCGATAGAAGACAAGCGCGATTTCGTCCGGCACGCCGCTTGGCTTGTCGAGCGGCATCACGGTCGGCAGGTAGGCGGTAAGCCCATACAGGCTCTGCAGCTGGGCCGTCACGGGAATGAAGATGCTGCCCAGCGCCGTCAGGAAATCCTGCGAGGCCAGGCTGCCCAGGCGGAAGCCGCGCCACACGCGAACGGCATCGGGTGGAACCTTCGAAGCAGAAGCCATGTTCGCGTCAACCATCGTTAAACGACCAGCAGGAAGTTCTTGTCGGGCGCCACGGCGAGCGGCACGACCTGCCCGGCATTGGCCTTGGCGGCGACGGTGTCGGACTTTGTCCAGCCCAGGCAATCGCCATGGATGCGGTTGAGCGTTAGCTCGCCGCTCTTCTTCTTGTAGGCGATGAAATAGGGATCGCCGTTGTTGACGGTGATCGGCTGGACGATATCCACTGACTGCATCGCACGATCCGGGTCCATCTCCGTGCCGACTTCGACCGTACCGGCCGAGGGATCGTCGCTGACATGGTCGATGTTGACATTGGGCTTCCAGGTGTTGGTCTTGAAGAAGAAATTCTCACCGCCGAGCTGGAAGAAGGCGAAACGCGTCCAGCCCTTGGCCCATTGATGCGACCACACCGGATCCACACGCAACGGCGGCGTGTCATCCGGCGACGTCGACGTCATGACCAGCGTGTACATCGCCACGTAGCCCGTGTCGTTGCGGTAGCCGAGGAACGCCACCTCGCCGAACAGCGAGAAGCTCTTCACGGTGGCAAACCCCTGGGACAGCGCGAGCTCGTGATTGCGAAAGAAAAGCAGCGGCTTCGACAGCGCCAGGTTGTTACCGATCGAATAGATGTTGAAGACTCCGGTCTTGGCGACATAGGCGACCAGATAAGGCCGGTTGCCCAGCGTGAAGGTCTCAAGGATGTCGGCGCCGGCCGCGATCTGCGGCCCGCCGGGCAGGCGTTTCAGCTTCGGCCCCTTGGGCAGGAACTGGAACGCATCCAGCTTGGCGTTGCCCTTTGAATGGCCGAGCAGATACGTCCGCCCGCCGAGCGACAGGGGTAGAAGCGTCGTGTAGGCCGTGGTGATGTTGGGCAGGCTGGCCACACGCTTGGCGGTGAGTCCGGCGCTGCTGTCCAGTGCGTAGACCTGACATTGCATTTTTGTCGGCACATTGCCCCCCATTTCAGCAATGACCATGATGTGCAGAGCGGGCCGGGCGTACGTCGACACAACCAACTCGCAATGCGCTGATACAACTATTAATACGCTCGTCGAAACGTTTTGCAAGTAGGCGAATGCGCATACCGTCCTGCCTGCGCAAGTCCACCCTACGCTCCTACCGCCAAAGCTACGCTGCAGTGCATCAATCGTCCTCCCGCCAACGCCCGATTTTGCAGCCGCCTCAACAACCGGACGAACGCCACGACGGTGGGAGTCGGGCTTCAGGCAAAACTCTGCGCCTGACGCGCCTGACGTCGCGATGCGGGTAGCGCGACCACGCTGCCGGGGAATGTGAGTTTTACCACCTTCAGCGTATTTGCCGGCAGATCGACCGCCCGCGGCAGCACGATCTGGTCAGCTCCTGCAGGCGGCTTGGACCGGTCGAACGCGCGGCCGCGACCCCGCACGATTGCAGCAAAATGGCGCTTGGCGTCCGGCGGCTGGCCGCTCAACTCTTGGCGGCGACCTTCGCGGTCAGGTCGGTGAGGCTCCTTGCCAGGGA
>DATHNU010000684.1:0-2428 GCA_035485695.1 Reyranella sp.
CCCGCGTTGTTCTTGTTATCGCCACCAAGCTATATCATGCTGCGCAATACGATCGACCAACGAAATGAACAATGCGCCCATGTCCACGCTGTTCGCCTTCCTGCATCATCTCTGCGCCTTCACCCTCGTTGCCTGCGTCGCGATCGAGTTCACGCTGATCCGGCAGGAGCTGACGCTGGCTTCCGCGCGGCGGCTGCAGGGGACCGATCTCGTCCTTGGCATTGCCGCCGGGCTGCTGCTCGTGATCGGGCTACTCCGGGTGTTCTTCTTCGAGAAGGGGGCGGAATATTACTGGCACAGCCACGCCTTCCTGACCAAGTTCGGCCTGTTCATCATCATTGGCCTGCTCTCGATTATCCCGACCATGGAATTTCTCTCCTGGCGCGGCGCGATCGCCGCGGGGCAGGCGCCGGTGATGGACACCGCCAAACGCAAGCGCGTCACCATGGTCATTCACATCGAGCTGGCGGCGATCGTGCTCATCCTGCTCTTCGCCGCCATGATGGCGCGGGGAGGGTGGGTGTAGCTCAGCGAGCGAGCCGACGGCTGCCAAATCCTCATGGTGAGGAGGCGCGTTTGCGCCGTCTCGAACCATGAGGCCCCGATCGTGCTTCATCCTTCGAGACGCTTGCTTCGCAAGCTCCTCAGGATGAGGGATAGAGCTGCTTATGACGCTGCAAATCTACCCTACAACAGCGGCACGTAGTCATATTCACCCACGCCCTGCAGGACGAGGAAGGTGAGCGACGACGCCCCGCCATTGGTCACCAGATGCGGCCGCTTCGGCCGCACGGCATAGATTTCGCCGGGCTTCAGATTCACTTCCTCTTTGGGATCCTGCAGGAACAGCCGCATCTGGCCTTCCAGGACGTAGAACGTATCCGAGACGTTGGTGTGGGTGTGCCACGGCACTTTCTGCGTCGGTGAAAGCTGTAGCTCGGTGATGCGAAAGCCGGGACGTTCGGCGTGGCGAGCGCGACGCTCGACCTCGTAGAGGTGGCTGGCGTCCTTGACGGACTGTCCTCCGCTCATGTGGAACCTCCTTCGATGATGTGACTCTGGTCTTTATCTGAGCCGTCGGCGATGCGATCTAGCCTCGGCCCAGCGGAGTTCCCATGGCGGCCTGCGCCTCCTGCGCCAGGGCCGGGCCCCTCAGCACGTTCGCGACCAGCACGGCCACGATGGCGCCAGCGGCAGGCCCGATGATGTAGATCCACCATGTCGAGAGATCGCCCCTTGCCAGGTCAGGGCCAAAACTGCGCGCCGGATTCATCGAGGCGCCTTCGAAGGGGCCGCCCATGGTGCCCCACGACATGATGTAGGCGCCGACCGCAAGTGGCACGAACGGGCCGTTGAGTTTTGGTCCATTCGCCATCGACAGCACCATCAGCACCAGGCCGAAGGTGATGACCGCCTCGAACAACACGGCCTGCCACAACTGACCGGGTTGCGGGACGGTTGCCGCGAGATTGCCCTCGACCCCGAACAGGGCTCTTGCCAGCAGCGAGCCGGCCGCGCCCGCAATCAACTGTACGACAAGATACGCGCAGGCCATCGGCCAGCCCATATCGCCACGGAGCGCAAAAGCGAACGTCATGGCCGGATTGAAATGCGCGGAGATGTCGCCCAGCGCATAGATGGCCGCAACGAGCCACAACGCCGACACCGCCGACAGCACGAACGCCGCCTCCCACGGCTTGACCGCTTCTCCACCGTGCAAGGTGAGGATGGCCGCACCCCCCGACAGCACGAAAGTCAATCCGGACATGCCGATGAATTCCGCAAGCAGCCGGCGCATCCGGTGGTCGGGTTGGCGCCAGTCGGCGAAATATCTGGCGCCCCCGACGCTGGCGATCAGCGCCAGTTCACCATGCAGAACGGGGGCCGGGTCGGTCTCGGCAGGGCTTGTCATCGCATGAGGCCTCCCTCGCTATGCCACGTAGGGCTTCACCATCTTCCTGGGATCGACGACTTTCTCGAACTCGGCCTCGGAGACATACCCCAGCTTCAAGGCGGCCGCCTTCAAGGTCAGATCGTTGTCCATGGCATAGTGCGCGATCTTTGAGGCCTTGTCATAGCCGATCACCGGCGAAAGCGCCGTCACCAGCATCAGCGAGCGCTCCACATATTCGTTGATCTTCTTCAGGTTGGGCTTGGTGCCCTCAACCAGGAATTTGCGGAAATTGGTGCAGCCGTCGGTCATGATCGTGATCGAGTGGGTGATATTGAAGATCATGAGCGGCTTGTAGACGTTCATCTCGAGGTAGCCGCCGGCGCCACCGAAGCCGACCGCGACGTCATTGGCCATCACCTGCACCGCGATCATCGTCAGCGCCTCGCACTGGGTCGGGTTGACCTTGCCCGGCATGATGGAGGAGCCCGGCTCGTTCTCCGGGATGTCAAGCTCGGCAAAACCGGCGCGTGGGCC
>DATHNU010000685.1:0-3358 GCA_035485695.1 Reyranella sp.
TCAGGTACTTGGCATGCCCGCCGTGCGCGTTGTTGCCATAGACCTTCACGGGCACCTCCTGGCAGAGCTGCTGCCAGCCGGAGCGGCAATGGCTGCACTGGGTGCAGCCCTGATAGTGATGCACCATCATGCGGTCGCCGACCCTGGCTTCCGCCGCGCTGACCCCGGCGCCGACCGCCACGACGACGCCACAGGGCTCGTGCCCGGCAATGACGGGATCGGCGCTGGCCGGGATGCCGGTGCCTGCGCGCGGCTGGTTCTTCGGACGGCGATATTGGTGCAGGTCGGACCCGCACATGCCCGAGGCCTTCATTTCAAGCACCACTTCGCCCGGCCCCGGCGTGGGATCGGGGAAGGTCATGATCTCGACAGCCCGTTCGCCGGTAAACACGACGCCACGCATGGCTTCCTCCGTTCTCTTGTTTATTGCGACGAATCTATCGAGGTTTGTCGCCTCTCCCTACCCGGAAATCAGCAACAGGCGACGCCAGCATCGCCGTTGCGAAATTGCGCGGTTCGACGGGCTCAGGCGCCAAGGGCCGCGGCAGCGAGGCCCGCGATGGCAAGATCGAGATCCGCCGGCTCGCTGTCGTCGAGGTGCCAGGACGCCGACAGGCCAGCGAAGGCCAATGTCCATTTGAGCAGCCGATGCCGGTCGAGCGCGCCGGCATCGGCCAGCACATCGACCTGACGATCGAATCGTCCCGGCGCCAGCGCCGTCGCGGCATCGGGATTGCGCAGGACGTTGACGAAATCGAAGGTGCGCTCACCCAAAAGGCCCTTGGGGTCAATCGCCACCCAGCCGCGCGCGCCCGCATCGAGGACATTGCCGTGATGGATGTCGCCGTGCAGCGCCACTGTATCGCGCGGGTCGGCCAGCAGCTCGCGCGCCGCCGCATCGGCTTTGGCCAAAAGTCCGCCCTGGCTGCGCGCGGCCGGCGTGAGAGCCGCGAACCAGCGCGACAGCGGCAGGAGCTCCGGCGGCGGGCGCCGCCGCGGCGCATGCAGGCGCGCGGCCGTCGAGCACAGGATGCGGCTCGCTTCGTCGTCGGCGCCGGCGGCCACCATCTCCACGAGGCTGCGCGAGCCGGTGATGCGCTCCAGCAGGAGCGCGCGATCGTCGTGCGCCAGGACGCGCGCCGCGCCGTCGCCGTCCCACCAGGTCATCAGCCGGCCGCCGCGCTGTTCTTCTTCCTCATAGGCAATCTTCAGCATGGCGGGCTGGCCGCGCCACCGGACCGGCAGCAGAAGACCCGACGGCGTGCTGATCGCCTCGCCGTCCGGAACGAGCTCCCAGCGGGCGAGCCAGGCCCTGTCGTCAATCTCCGGCGTCAATCGCCGCCGTTGCCGCCCAGCACGATGACCGTGAGCTTCTCCGGCAGCTCCTCGCGCGCGACCTCGAGCGACGTCCGGTCGGGCCACACGAAGTCGGCGTCGAGCGGCTGCATCAGGCCCTGGAAGCGCTCGACCTGCGAGCGGCCCCAGTAATGCATGGGCAGCACCACCTTGGGCTGGATCTGCCGGATGACGTCGACCATCAGCGGCTGGCCCATGGTGAAGGAACCGTCGATCGGCACCATCAACACGTCGATGCGGCCCAGCTCGTCGAGATGTTCCTTGGTCAGCCGGTGATGCAGGTGGCCCAGATGGGCGATGCAGAGGTCGCCGATGGCGAAGATGAAGATCGAGTTGCCGTTGATGCGCGCCGCATTGGAACCCCAGTCGCGGGCGTTGGTCGGCACGTTCCACACCTTCATGTCCTTCAAGGTGACGTCGTGCTTGGCCTCGGTCTCGCCGGGCTTGCTGGGCCAGCCGCGCAGCACGTAGGTGATGCCGTCCTCGGGATCGTCGGTGAAATGCGTGGAATGCGCGTTGTTCATGGTGACGATGTCGGGTTTGCGGCCGAAGCCGTTGATACCGTTGTAGTCGGTGATCGCCCGTACACCTTGCGGCGTGTCGATCTGGTAGCTCGCATGGCCGAGGAAAGTGATGGTGGCGCGATTGGGCGAGTTGCCGGTCGCCAGGAAGAGGCTATCGAGCGAGGCCACCTGGACGCCCGGGATGCCGGCCACGTTCTGCGAGCAGCGCGCCAGCACCGGCCCCGCCAGCAGCGAGAACGCGGCGGCGAGCAGGGCGGCGAAGGGAAGTCGAAGGGCCATCAGGGTTCCCTCATGCAGCTAAAGGCGTCACATCGGCGATGATACGACGCTCGCTGCGACGCCGTGCAGTCTCCAGATCGTAGTGAGCCTGCAGGTTGATCCAGTAGGCAGATGTGGTTCCAAGATAGCGCGCCAACCGCAATGCCGTATCCGGCGTGATGGCTCGCTTGCCGGCAAGGATCGCAGTGATGCGGTTGAGGGGCACTTTGATGTCCTTGGCCAGTCGATAGGGAGTAATGCCGAGCGGCTTCAGGTAATGCTTCGCAAGCATCGTGCCGGGAGGGGTGAGCGGCACGCGCGTTGAACCGGCAATATCGGAAAAGTCGATCCGGCCAGCATCGATATCCTCGCGGCGGATGGTCATGGTCCTCTCCTAGTCATGGTAGTCGACGAGTTCGACGTCGTGAGCGTGATTGTTTTCCCAGCGGAAGCAGAGCCGCCACTGACGATCGACGCGAATGCTGAATTGCCCTCGACGATTTCCCTTCAAAGATTCCAGTCGATTGCCGGGAGGCGTGCGCAGACGGTCAATGCGGTCGCAGCATGGAGTTGCTGCATCCTTGCAAGCGTCTCCGCGGCGAGACGGGATGAGATGCCTTTTCGGGGCGCGTAGCCGGCAAAGATTGCGGCCGTGCGTTTGTCGGCGAATGCCCACAATCTGGCGGCCTCTACGGAGCGCAATAATTATAGGATCGGGAGAAATCCTATCGCGCCTCCCAGTGACTCCCGTTGACTCTCGGCTGTCAGCCGATTAGAACAAAAACAGAACATTTAATCCCCAACGCGTTCCATCAGGCTTTCTGGAGGGGGCGATGCCCGTCATTTCCCCGAGCGCTTTTGCTCCCCCTGTCGCTTCCCGGGCCGCCAACGATGCAACCCCGGTCGCGGCGGATCTGCGCGAGAGGATCCGCCGGCTGGAGCGCGCCCATAGCGCCCAGCGGGCAGGCCACGCCGCCGTGCCGCTGGGCGTGGCCGCGATCGACGCCCTGCTGCCCGAAGGCGGTTTGCTGACCGGCGCCCTGCACGAGATCGAGGCCGGTCCCGCCCCCTCCGGCAGGATCGCTTCCCACGATGGCGCGGCGCTGGGCTTTGCCGCCCATCTGCTGGGCCGCTTCGGCGCGAAGTCCCCCGGCACCCTGCTGTGGTGCCGCCGTCCGTCGGGCACGTTCGATGCGCCGCCTTATGCCGTCGCACTCTCC
>DATHNU010000686.1:0-2339 GCA_035485695.1 Reyranella sp.
CGAGAAGATGGAGAACGTGCCGCGCGACCTGCCGGTGATGCGCGACCCCGACGGCTACATCTACTTCAAGGAGGAGGTCGGCGGCCTGCTGATGGGCGGCTTCGAGCCCGAAGCCAAGCCGTGGAACAAAGACGTCATTCCTGACGATTTCGAGTTCGGCATGCTGCCCGACGACTGGGATCAGTTCCAGATCCTGATGGACAACGCGCTGATCCGCGTCCCGGCGCTGGAAAAGACCGGCATCAAGACCTTCATGAACGGCCCGGAGAGCTTTACGCCCGACCTCAACTACATCCTGGGCGAGGCGCCGCAGCTCAAAGGCTTTTTCGTCGGCGCAGGCTTCAATTCCATGGGCATCGCGAGCTCGGGCGGCGCTGGCATGGCGTTGGCCGAATGGATCGTGGCCGGCGAGCCGACGCTCGATCTCTGGCCGGTCGATATCCGCCGTTTCGCCGGCTTCCACGGCAACGACGCCTGGCTGCGCGCGAGGGTCTCCGAAACCCTGGGCCTGCACTACAAGATGGTCTGGCCGCAGCGCGAGCAGGAGAGCGGCCGTCCATTCCGCCGTTCGCCGCTCTACGACCGGCTGAAGGCAAGGGGCGCCTGGTTCGGCAACAAGATGGGCTGGGAACGGCCCAACTGGTTCGCCGGCCTCGGCAAGACGCCCGACATGCAATATGGCTGGGGTCGTGGCGCGTGGTTCGACGCCGTCGCCACCGAGCACCGCGCCACGCGCGAGGCGGTCACGGTGACCGACGAAACCTCCTTCGGCAAATTGCTGGTGCAGGGCCGCGACGCCGAAGCGGCATTGCAACATTTGGCGGCGAACGACGTCGCCGTTCCCGTCGGTCGCACGGTGTACACGGGCATCCTGAACGACCGCGGCACGTTCGAAAGCGATCTCACGGTCGCGCGCCTGGCACGCGACAAATTCCTGATCATCACCGGTTCAGCCCAGCCGATGCGGGACATGGACTGGCTCGGCAAGCACATCCCAGAGGATGCGCACGTGACGCTTACCGACGTCACTTCGGCCTGGACCGTGCTGTCGGTGATGGGTCCCAAGAGCCGTGCGCTGCTGCAGGCCGTGAGTCGCGCCGACTTCTCCAACGAGAGCTTTCCCTTCGCCACCATCCGCGAAGTGGGCGTGGGGTTCGCCACGGTGCTGGCCTCGCGCCGTACCTACATGGGCGAGCTGGGCTGGGAGCTCTACGTGCCCGTCGAGTTCGCCGTCACCGTGTTCGAGACGCTGCACGGGGCCGGCGCGGAATTCGGCCTGCGCGACGCCGGCTACTACGCCGTCGAGAGCCTGCGCCTGGAGAAGGGCTACCGCGCCTGGGGCCGCGAGCTCACGCCGGATGACACGCCTTTCCAGGCAGGCCTCGGCTGGGCGGTGAAGCTCGACAAGCCGGGCGGCTTCATCGGGCAGAAGGCGCTGGTCGAGGCCAAAGGCAAGCCACTGGCGCGCCGCCTCGTCTCGGTCGTGCTGGAGGATGGCGAGCCGCTGCTGTGGGGCGGCGAGACTCTGCTGCGCGACGGCAAGCCGGTCGGCGACCTCAGCTCCGCCGGCTACGGCCATACGGTGGGCGCCTCGGTGGGGCTGGGCTATGTGAGACGCGACGATGGTGCTGCGATCGATGCGGCGTGGCTGGAGCAGGCCAAATTCGAGGTCGACCTTGCCGGCACGCGCCTCAAGGCCAGGCTCTCGCTGCGCTGTCCCTACGATCCTGCCGGCGCACGGATCAAGGGCTGAGCCTCCTTGAGGCGCGTGTCGGCAAGTTCGCCGGCCGCCTCGAGGATCGGGTAGGCCACCGAGGCGAGATGGCCGTTGATGCGCTTGAGGTCCCGGATCACGTCCATGTGGATCGAGCTGGTCTCGATCGATTCCGTCCGGCCTTCGCGCAGCCGGGCGTAGTGGCTGTCAGCCGCCTTCGTTTCGGCCTCACGCATCGCGGTCTTCTCGGCGACCAGCCGGCGCGCCAGCGTGATGTCGCGCGTGGTGAAGACGTTCAGCGCCAGCCGCAAATTCTCCAGCACGCGGGCATGGAAGGCGCGCAGCTCGGCCATGCCCTCCGGCGAGAAGGCATAGCGGTTGCGGTTCTTCTTGGCGGCGAGTTCCATCAGGTTCTTGTCGACGATGTCGCCGATATGCTCGAGGTTGGTGGTGAAGGTCAGGATCTCGATGTAGCGCTTGCCGTCCTCCTCGCCGAGCTCGGTGCGCGAGGTCTGGATGAGGTAGAGCTTGATGGCTTCGTAGAGCCGATCGACTGCGTTGTCGGCGGCTTCGATCGCCTTCACGGCCTTGGGATCGTTGCGCTCGAAGACGTCGATGGTGCCGC
>DATHNU010000687.1:0-5127 GCA_035485695.1 Reyranella sp.
ACCCCCGGCGCGACGCAGCGCGTTCAATAGGCTGGTGAGGGACAGTGGTCTGTTCCGCACGAAGCCCGGAAACACGCGCTCATCCTGGCGCAGCTTCGCCGCTTCCTTCAACACTCCGAGCAACTGTTTTGATAGCGGTACTCGATGTTCTCGCTCCGCCTTCGTACGTGACGATGGTTTTATCCAAATCGCGCGCTTCAAGTCGATTTGGTCCCACGTCGCGCCGACCGCGCGATTGTCCCCGACGGCTTCGGACGCGCGGCAGGCGGTCAACATGATGAAGCGCACGGCCAGCGCGACGCTGCCAGGCATCTTCTCCAGCTTGCGGACAACTCCGGGGACAGCCTCGACGGGCAGGGCCTCGTGATGCTTCACCCGACGAACCTTACCTGCTGCCGGGAGCAAATGGTCGAGACCGCCTTTCCATCGCGCCGGGTTCTCACCCTCGCGCAGGCCGCGCGCTTTGGCGTAATCGAGGATGGCCTCGATCCGCCCTCGCGTCCGGCGCGCCGTCTCGACCTTGTGGCCCCAGATAGGCCGGAGGACGGCGAGCACGTCGTCGATCGTGATCTCGCAGGGATGCCGCGCGCCGATGACGGGCGAGGCGTAGGTCGCGAGGCTCGCCGTCCACTGCGCCGCCGATTTTGGGCTGCGCCAGCCGGGCCTGTGGGCTTCGATGTACTCGGCGCTGAGAGCGTCAAACGCCGCGGAGGCCACCGGTTGCCGGTGCCGTTCGTCCAGCGGGTCACGTCCAGCGTGCAGGGTGCGCCGGTGCTCCAGCACCGAAGCGCGGGCCGTGGCGAGCCCAACGACGGGATACGCGCCGAGGCCCATCTCGCGGGCTCTGCCGTGGCGCTCGTAACGGAAGAGCCAGGATCGGCTACCGGCACTCGTTACTTGCAGATAAAGCCCGCCACCGCAGGCATGCCGCCCCCGGTCGCGCAGGCGCTCGACCTGTGGCGCCGTTAGCTTCCTGGCCACTCTGTCCTCCACAACCCCGGGAATTACCCACGGTCAAGATGATACGGTGGTGTACAGTGGAAGACAACGGTAGAAGAAAAGTGCCTAAAACATTGGATTATGGACGTGGGCTGACAGCCGTTTACAGAGGCGTGGCGGAGAGGGTGGGATTCGAACCCACGGTACGCTTGCACGCACAACGGTTTTCGAGACCGTCCCGATCGACCACTCTGGCACCTCTCCGGGGCACCGCTTATAGGGGGCCGGTTTTGTCGGGGCAACTCGGCGGTTGAAGGGCCAATCTCCCCCTTTTCAGCCCGAAATCAGGGGTTTCCGGCGTTGACTTGGGGGGCTTCCTGCGTATATTCCGCCCTCCTCCGGCGGGTCATTCAGACCCGCCGTGCTCTTTCGTGCTTTCCGGCATTTTGGGCGTGGGTCCGGCCAATCCCCCTATCTGTTGTGGGGCGGGTTGTAGGGTCCGGCCAACCGGGAAGCTTTCAGTCAGGTGTCCTCATGATCGCCGTTATCCGCACGGGTGGAAAACAATACACGGTCGCCCCCGACGACACGCTCACCATCGAGCGCATCGCGGGCGAGGCCGGCGCGCAGGTCGAATTCACCGACGTGCTGATGGTGGACGACAAGGTCGGCGCGCCGACCGTGGCCGGCGCCAAGGTTCTGGGCTCGATCGTCAAGCAGGCGCGCGGGCCGCACCTGATCGTCTTCAAGAAGCGTCGCCGCCAGAATTCGCGGCGCAAGAACGGTCACCGTCAGGACCTGACGGTGGTCAAGATCGAACAGATCGTCGCCTAAGAGAGCGACCGGAGCAGTACGATGGCACACAAAAAAGCAGGCGGCTCCTCGCGCAACGGCCGTGATTCCGCGGGCAAGCGGCTGGGCGTCAAGCGCTTCGGCGGCCAGAAGGTCCTGTCGGGCAACATCCTGGTCCGCCAGCGCGGCACCAAGATGGATGCCGGCGAAAATGTCGGCGTCGGCCGCGACCACACCCTCTTCGCCACCATCGACGGCGTCGTCTCGTTCCGCAAGCGAACGGGCGGCAAGGTCGAGGTGAACGTGCTCCCGGCGCCGGCAGTTCCGGCCAAGATGGCCGCCGAATAGCCGTTCCCGTTCGATCGGAGTTTCAAGGGGGAACGGTCTGCCGTTCCCCCTTTTCATTTTTGGACACACCGCCATGAAGTTCCTCGACCAGGCCAAGATCTACGTCCGCTCCGGCAACGGCGGCGCGGGATCGGCGAGCTTTCGTCGCGAGAAGTTCATCGAGTTCGGCGGGCCCGACGGCGGCGACGGCGGCAGGGGCGGCGACGTCATCCTCGAATGCGTCGACGGGCTGAATACGCTGATCGACTACCGCTATTCGCAGCACTTCAAGGCCGAGACCGGCCATCACGGCATGGGCAGCCAGCGCACCGGCGGCGCCGGCAAGGACGTCGTGCTGCGCCTGCCGCGCGGCACGCAGGTCTTCGCCGAGGACAACGAGACCCTGCTGGTCGACCTCACGGAGCTTGGCCAGCGGGTGGTGCTGGCCAAGGGCGGCGACGGCGGCTACGGCAATCTGCACTACAAGAGCTCGACCAACCGCGCGCCGCGTCGCGCCGACAAAGGCTGGCCGGGCGAAGAGCGCGCGGTGTGGCTCAGGCTGAAGCTGATCGCCGACATCGGCCTGGTCGGCCTCCCCAACGCCGGCAAATCGACGTTCCTGGCCGCGACCTCCAACGCACGGCCCAAGATCGCGGGCTATCCCTTCACCACCCTGCATCCCGGGCTGGGCGTGGTGAAAGCCGGCGACCGCGAGTTCGTGATGGCCGATATCCCGGGCCTCATCGAAGGCGCCCACGAAGGCGCGGGCCTCGGCACGCGCTTCCTGGGTCACGTCGAGCGCTGCCGCGCGCTCCTGCACCTGGTCGACGGCACGCAGGAAGACGTGGTCGGCGCCTACAAGACGGTGCGCGGCGAACTCAAAGCGTACGGCGGCAACCTCGTGCGCAAAAAGGAACTCGTGGCGCTCAACAAGGTCGACGCCATGACGGCGGAGGACATCGAGGCCAAGCGCGCATTGCTCGCCAAGGCCAGCCGCAAATCCGTCTACGTGATCTCCGGCGTCTCCGGCCAGGGCGTGCAACCCCTGCTTCACGAATTGCTGAAGCTGGTCGAGAAGCAGCGGGATCCCGCCCGCCAGGCCGCATGACACCGCTCGAGAGTGCGCGCCGGCTGGTCGTCAAGATCGGCTCCTCGATCCTGGTCGACGAGACCAGGGGTGAGATCCGGCGCGACTGGCTCGAGACGCTGAGCGACGACGTGGCGCGCCTGCACAAAGGCGGCTGCGAGGTGGTGGTGGTCTCGTCCGGCGCCATCCGCCTCGGTCGCACGCATTTCAAGCTGCCGCCCGGCCCGCTCAAGCTCGAGGAGAGCCAGGCTGCGGCCGCCACCGGCCAGATCCAGCTCGCCCATGCCTATCAGGAGGCGTTGGCGCGGCACGGCATCACCGTGGCGCAGGTCCTGCTGACGCTCGACGATTCGGAGGAGCGCCGGCGTTACCTCAACGCCCGCCAGACCATGGCCACCCTGCTGGCGATGAAGGCCGTTCCCGTCATCAACGAGAACGACACGGTGGCGACCGACGAGATCCGCTTCGGCGACAACGACCGGCTTTCAGCGCGCGTCGCCGAGATGATCTCGGCCGACACGCTGGTGCTGCTGAGCGACATCGACGGGCTCTATACCGGCGATCCGCGCCTCGACGCTTCGGCCAGGTTCATTCCCGAGATCCGCGAGATCACGCCCGCCATCGAGGCGATGGGCGGCAGCGCCGCGTCCGAGCTCTCCAACGGCGGCATGGCGACCAAGCTGATCGCCGGCCGCATCGCCATGGCCGCCGGCTGCCGCATGGCGATCGCCGACGGTCGCGCGGTCGGCGCGCTGGGCGCCCTGATCGACGGCAAGGCGCGCTGCAGCTGGTTCCTGCCCGAGGGCTCGCCGTTGTCGGCGCGCAAGAAATGGATCAAGGGTTCGCTCAAGACGGCGGGCGCTCTCCTGGTCGACGATGGCGCGGTGCGCGCGCTGTCGGCCGGCAAGAGCCTGCTGCCCGCCGGGGTCACCGCCATCGAGGGCGAGTTCAAGCGCGGCGACGTGGTCGACGTGAAGGACCGCGCCGGACGGGTGCTGGCGCGCGGCCTGGTGGCGTACGCCGCCGAAGACGCCCGCCGCATCGCCGGGCGCAAGAGCGCGGAGATCGAGCACCTGCTGGGTTTCCGCGGTCGCGACGAGATGGTGCACCGCGACGACCTCGTGGTCGAGTGAGCGCGGGCAGGGCTATACTGGAGCGGCCGATGAACGTTCAGAGCAAGCCAGCCGATGATGCCACCGCCACTGTGGCGGAGCTGGGCCGGCGCGCCCGCGAAGCCGCCGTCGCCCTGCGCAACGCCTCGACCGGCGCCAAGAACCGCGCGCTGGGCGAGGCCGCCCGCCTGATCCGCAGCGAGAAGGCCGCGATCCTGGCCGCCAACGCCAAGGACATCGACACCGCCAAGGCGGCCGGCATGAGCGCCGCGCTGCAGGACCGCCTGCTGCTGAACGAAGCGCGGGTCGAGGCGATGGCCCGCGGGCTCGACGATATCGTGAGCCTGCCCGATCCAGTGGGCGCGCTGATCGAGGAATGGACACGCCCCAACGGCCTGGTGATCAGCCGCGTGCGCGTGCCGATCGGCATCATCGGCGTGATCTACGAGGCCCGCCCCAACGTCACCGCGGATGCCGGCGCGCTTTGCATCAAGTCGGGCAATACGGTGGTGCTGCGCGGCGGCTCCGACAGCTTCCATTCCTCGCGCGCCATCGTCGAGCTGCTGCGCCGCGCGCTGAAAGCCGCCGGCCTGCCCGAGGATTGTGTGCAGCTCGTGCCCACCACCGATCGCGCCGCTGTGGGCGAGCTTCTACGCGCGACCGGCTGGCTCGATCTCATCGTGCCGCGCGGCGGGCGCTCGCTGATCGACCGCGTGACCGACGAAAGCCGGGTGCCGGTGCTGCGCCACTATGACGGCATCTGCCACGTCTATATCGATCGCGACGCCGACATCGCCATGGCGCGCGACATCGTGGCCAACGCCAAGATGCGCCGTGTCAGCGTCTGCGGCGCCGCCGAGACGCTGCTGA
>DATHNU010000688.1:0-4020 GCA_035485695.1 Reyranella sp.
CATAGGCATAGATCGGATGCATGACCAGCGAGGACTGCACGCTCATCGCCGAGCGGTAGCCTGAATCGACGCGCTCGACCTCGCGGGCGACCAGGCCGTAGGTCGTATAGTTGGCAGCGGCGCAGCCGTACTTCTCGGGCAACGTGGAACCGAGCAGGCCGAGCGCGCCCATCTCGTTCATGATCTCGCGATGGAACTTCTCGTGCCGGTTGGCTTCCAGCACGCGGGTCATCAGCTTGTCCTGGCAGTAGTCGCGCGCGACGTCGCGGATCGCGACCTCCTCCTCGGTGAGCTGATCGTCGAGGAAGAACGGATCCTCCCAGTCGAACGGCTTGGCATCGGCGCTGATGCCCTTGGCGGCGCTCTTGATCGGGGTGGCGGCGAGGGACATGACTTCTCCTGGCGTTGTCGCGGCGTCTTATCAGGCGCTGCCGGCCGCGCCAACTGGACTCAAGCGGAGCGCGGGCGTCCCGCCCGCTCATCCGAGCGGGCGGGACGCCCGCGCTCGGGAAGATCATGAGCGGCCTGTAAGCGCCCGGAAAATATCGAGGCTGAGCCGACCGAACGCCTCCGAGGCACGCAGTTCCACCGTGCGGGGACGCGGCAGGTCGATCGGCAGGTCTGCCGCGATGCGGCCGGGGCGGGGCGACATGACCACCACGCGGTCGGACAGGAACACCGCCTCGGCGATCGAATGGGTGACGAACAGCACCGTCTTGCGCGCCTCGCGGGCGAGGTCGCGCTCGCCCCAGATGCGCAGGAGTTCGAGCGCCATCTCGTCGCGAGTCATGGCGTCCAGCGCGCCGAACGGTTCGTCCATCAGCAGCAGCGGTGGATCGAGCAGCAGGGCGCGGCAGAGGGCGGCGCGCTGCTGCATGCCGCCCGACAGTTCGCGCGGCAGCTTGTCACCGAACCCCTTCAGCCCCGCCATGTCCAAAAGCCGCTCGGCGCGGGCCTGCAGCGCGCCAGGATCCTTGCCGGCGAGCTCGGCCGGCAGCAGCACGTTCTGCAGGATCGAGCGCCATTTCAGCAGCACCGGGGCCTGGAAGACCATGCCGATATCGGGGATGGGTGCGCGCACGCCGCGGCCGGCGACCGTCACGGTGCCGACGGTGGCCGGACGGAGTCCGGCCACGATGCGCAGCAGGGTGGACTTGCCGCAGCCGCTCGGCCCAACCAGCGAGACGAACTCGCCCGCGCTGACCTTGAGGGAAATGCCGGCGAGGGCTTCTACGGGGCCACTCGCCGCCTCGTATGTCATGCCGACCTTGTCGAGGCCGATCAGTTCGCCGTCCAACGTCACAACTGTCACCCCGAGTCGCGCGGATCAGATCCGCGCTGAAGCGAGGGGCCTTTAGGGCCACAGGAACGGTCCCTCGCTGCGCTCGGGATGACAGCGGGTCCGGTATCAAGCATTTGTGATTCCGGATTCTACTTCGGCATATCGACCTTGGTGAAAAAGTCGGTGGTGTAGACGTCCTTGCACTCGACCTTCTTGGGCAGACCCATATAGGTGTTCACCAGGTCGACCGAATCGCACATCTTCTTCGCGTCGATCCAGCCGATGCCGTTCTTGGCGTAGCGCTCGGTCTTCATCAGGTCGAGGCCGATCAGCATGTTGGGCGTCATCACCTCGACATCGACCTCGGGCACGCTCTTCTTCAGGATCTCCATCGCAGCCTTCGGATCGGCCATGACGTCGCGCCAGCCCATGTAGGAGGCTTCGAGGAAGGCCTTCAGCACCGCCGGCCGCTCCTTCATGGTCTTTTCGCTGGCGATGATCGACATCGAGTACATGTCGAAGCCGAAATCGGCCCACGGCATCATCACCACGTTGCCCTTGCCGGCGGCCTTCTCGTAGAGCGGCAGACCGGTGTTGTAGTCGCCGACGCCGTCCATGCGCTTCTCGGCGACGGCGGCGATCTTGGCGGCCGGCTCGATATTGACCCAGGTGACCTTGGAGGCATCGATGCCGTTCACCTTGGCGAAGGCCGGGAACATCTGGCGCTGGCTGTCGCCCGGCGGCGCGCCCAGGGTCGTGCCTTCGAGGTCCTTGGGCTTGGCGAGCGGCTTGCTCTTGAGGCTGAAGATGTTGAGCGGCGTCTTGTCGAACACCATGCCCACCGTCTTGACGGTGGTGCCGCGGCCGACCGAGGCGATCACCACCGCAGCGTCGGCCAGGCCCGCATCGGCGCGACCGGTGTCGACCTTGGCGATCGAATCGCCCGAACCCTTGGAATTCTCGAGCGTCACGTCGAGGCCCTTGGCCTTGTAGTAGCCCTTGTCGAGCGCGACCCAGTAGGCGGCATGATCGCCGACCGCGAACCAGTTGAGCGCGAAGGTGAACTTCTCCTGCGCCGCGGCGCTGCCGACTGCCGCCAGAAGCGCTGCCAGCGCGAGTGACAATGTACGGATCATGATTGTTTTCCCTTTTTCCTTCCCAGAAGCCTTCCCCGATTCAGTCGATCCCCTCGGCCCACGGCGCCCACAGCTGTGCCGCGACAACGACCGCGCCATATAGGATTAGCCCCACCACGGAAATCCAGATCAGCGCGGCGAACGCCACGGAGGTGTTCATGCTGCTCTGGGTGGTGACGATGACGTAGCCCAGCCCCTTTTGCGAGGCCACGAACTCGCCGACGATGGCGCCGACCACGGCGGCCGTGGCGGTGATCTTGAGCGCGCTCAGGATGTAGGGCAGCGCGTTGGGGATGCGGATCTTGGCGAAGATCTTCCATTTGGGTGCGTTGAAGACGCGGCCGAGATCGAGCATGTCGGCCTCGACCTGGCTCAGCCCCACCGCCGTGTTGATCACCACCGGGAAAAAGCCGATCAGTGCACCCATCAGCATGTTGGGCAGGATGCCGTAGCCCATCCAGATCAGGAACAGGGGCGCAATCGCCACCTTGGGCAGGGTGTTGACGAACACCAGGAACGGCACCAGCGCATTGGCCATCAGCGGCGACCAGGCGATGGCCACGCCCAGCGCGACGCCCACGACCGCGGCGAGGAAGAAGGCGCCGATGATCTCGAGCGTCGTCGTCCACAGATGCGGCCACCAGGTGGTGTCGCCGTGCCACAGCGCGTTCCAGACCGCGAGCGGCGAGGGCAGGAGGTATTCCCGGATGCCGCCCAGGCTCACCGCCAGCTGCCAGCTCGCCAGCAGCAGGGCGAACAACACCAGGGTCGGCCAATATTGGCGGCTGAGGGCCGAGAATTTCGTCATGCGTGCCGAGCGATGAACCTGTTCATCGCTTTGAGCCCGCTGATATCATCCTCTCGCATTTCAGTCAGACTGACGAACGCGGATTTGTCCGTCAAGGTGTGGGACCGCAAGGCGCAGGTCGCAAGGCGAGGATCATCGGTGAGGCTTTCTCTCTGCAACGAGGTGATCCGCGAGCTTTCCTTCGAGCGCCAGTGCGCGCTGGCGGCGGGCCTTGGCTATGACGGCCTTGAACTGGCGCCTTTCACCTTCGGCGATGATGCATGGCGCATGCCAGCCGCCAAGCGTGCCGATATCCGCAAGGCCTGCGCCGATTCGGGCCTCGCGGTGAGCGGGCTGCATTGGCTGCTGGCCGCACCCGCCGGTCTCTCGATCACCACCGCGGATCGCGCAGTGTGGCGGAAGAGCGTCGATGTCTTGCGCGCCTCGGTCGATCTCTGCGCCGAGCTGGGCGGCGTTTACCTGGTGCACGGCTCGCCGGCGCAGCGTCGTGTCGCCACGTCGGACGATGCGTCCCGCGCCGAGGAGGCGTGGATCCTGGCGGCCGAGCAGGCGGCCACGGCGAGGGTGGCCTATTGCATCGAGCCGCTGGCCCGGCCCGACTGCAATTTCGTCAATACGCTCGCGGAGGCGGCGGAGATCGTCCGGCGCATCGGCAATCCGGCGTTGCGCATCATGGTCGACACGCTGGCCGCCAGCCTGATGGAACCCGAGCCGGTGGCGGACGCGATCCGGCGATGGATGCCGACCGGCCTGATGAGCCATATCCAGTTCAACGACCGCAACCGGCGCGGCCC
>DATHNU010000689.1:0-4883 GCA_035485695.1 Reyranella sp.
ACGCCTTCGGTCTCTTCGTCCAGCACATAAAGCGGCACGACGGCGCGGCCGGAACCCAGGCCGGCGATCAGCGCCGGATTGTCGGCGAACCTGAGGTCGTTACGAAACCAGACGATGGAACATGGCATGTCCGACATACGCTCGGACGGGCGGAATGGATTATGGCTGCGCGCAGCCGGCTAGGACCTCGGACAAACGGGGGCCGGGCGCATTTCCAGGGCCTGGAGGTCGGCGGTGACGCTCAGCAGGCCGGTCTCGACGGTGAGCCAGTCGAGCACGCCATTATTGAAAACGAGCGCACTGACCGTGAAAAGCGGCCGCTGGTCCTGCTGGCGGCCGCGGGTAAAGGTCATGAACACCGGCCAGGACTTGCCGGCCGGCAGGACCACCGGTTCATCGGCCGGACGGGCCGCCCGCAGCGTGCCGCGATCCTGCTCGGTGACATCGATCAGGAAGGCATCGCCGATCACTTCGCCGTCGAACATCAGCGCCGGAAAAGAGGCGGCATTGGCCTGAAGCTGGTGGATCAGATGATCGATGGCGGCGACCGGCATCAGGGTGGGCGGCGGCAGCACGAACTGGTTGGGCGGACTGCCGGCAGTGACGATCTCGGCGCGCGTCTCGCCGCCCTTGCGCTGGACTTTTCCCCGCATCTCGCGCTGGCTGCCGTTCTGACTCTGCAGGGTGCTGAAGCGGAAGGCGTCGCGCTGCTCCTCGCCTTCCATCTTCGAGGACAGGCTCATTCTCCACGAGGTGGTGAGTGCCACTTCGGTCTTGATGTCGCGCTTGAGATGCCAGCCGGCGCAATCCTGGCTGAGATCGTACACCGCCGTGCCGATGCGCGGCGCGTTGGCCGCCGCGCCCAGACGCAGCGCATATTCGGCGCGATGCGGCTGCACCTGCGCCCAAGCCGCGGTGCTGAGCGGGCAGAGCAGGGCGGCAGCGAAGACGAAACGCACAAGACGAGGCATCGCGGCACCTTGCGCACGGGGTGGCATCGGGTCAATCGTGCGCGACATGACTTTGCGCGACATCGTGGCGACAATCCGGCGGCGCCGCGAACCGCCTCCGTCGGCACCGGCTGAGGCGCAAGCCGACCTGATCGAGGTGTTCAAGGGCGAGCGAAAGATGGAGCTGAAGCGCGAGGGCAAAACGATCAGGCGATATCGCGTGGCTCTGGGCTTCTCGCCCGAACGCCACAAGGAGCGTGAAGGCGACGGCCGCACGCCGGAGGGTTCCTACACGGTCGATGCGCGTAATCCACGCAGCGCCTTTCATCTCTCGCTGCGCGTCTCCTATCCCGACGCGGACGACAAGGCCCATGCCGAGTCGTTGGGCGTTTCACCCGGGGGCGACATCTACATCCACGGCCAACCCAATGGCTGGCGTAAATTCCTGGTCGGCCATCCGGCGAAGGACTGGACGACGGGCTGCGTCGCGGTAACCGATGCCGAGATCCGCGAGATCTGGTCGCTGGCGCCCGCCGGCGTGCGCGTGGTGATCCATCCATGATGCCATTCGAGTTCATCTGCGCCGGTGAGCGACTGCAGGCACTGCCGGCAGGCGCGCTGCACTGGCCGGCACGGCGCCTGCTGGCCGTTGCCGATCTTCATCTGGAGAAGGGGTCGTCCTACGCCGTATCGGCCCGCAAGCTCCTGCCGCGCCACGATACGCGGCAGACCCTCGCCATGCTGACGGCCCTGGTCGACGTGCTTGCGCCGCAGACCGTGGTCTGCCTGGGCGATTCCTTTCACGACCGGCAAGCGGTCGACCGTCTGCCGGATAGCGAGCGCGGGCAGATCGAACAGCTGACCGCCCGCGCGCGGTTCGTGTGGATCGCCGGCAACCACGATCCCGCCCCGCCGCCCGCCGGCTGGGGCGACGTCGCCGAGGAGATCAACGACGGTCCCTTGGTCTTTCGCCACGAGGCGCGTTTCGGTCCGGCCACCGGCGAAATCTCCGGCCACTTCCATCCCGTCGCCGCGCTCACCGTGCGCGGCCGGGGCATGCGGCGGCGCTGCTTCCTCACCGATGGGCATCGCCTCATCCTGCCGGCTTTTGGCGCCTATGCCGGCGGGCTGAACGCCCTCGATCCGGCGATCGCGCAACTCTTCCCCGACGACTACGACGCGCTGGTGGTCGGACGCGATACCGTACGCCGGTTGTCGTGGCGGCAGCTGCGGCCGGATTGGACCTTGGGCTGAAGCTGCTAGCGGACGATGCGAAATCCGCCCTTCATCGCGCGGGGCGAGTCAGCCATGTCGTCCTCTCCTGCAGCGACCCGGTCGCGCCCCTGGGCCTTGGCGCGATAGAGCGCCGCATCGGCATCTCGCATCGAGGCGGCGAGGTCGCCGTCGCGCAGGCGCGCGACACCGATGCTCACGGTGATCTTCACGGCATGATCGCCGACGTTGACGGCCTTTCCGGCGACGCCCGCGCGCAGCCGTTCGCCGATCTGGCTCGCTTCCTCGATATCGGTGCCCAGCAGGAGCGCGCAGAATTCCTCGCCGCCGTAGCGCGCGACCGTGTCCGTCGGCCGCATGTGCTGCCGCAGGAGCCCGGCGAACGCGATAAGGGCCAGGTCGCCGCCGGCATGGCCGAACCGCTTGTTGACCTCGGCGAAGTGATCGAGGTCCATCATCAGCACGCAGGCGGTCGAACCGTGGAGCTCCGCCTGCCGCCCGAGCCGTCCGCCCTGCTCGAGCAGAAACCGCCGGTTCGGCAAGCCGGTCAGGTCGTCCGTCAGAGCGAGCTTTCGATACCGGCTGCTCGCACGCTCGCTGGCCATCATGACCAGGCCGAAGCAGAGGCTGAGAATGCCGATCGAGTTGATCATCGGCAGGCCGTCGCCCAGCAGCCCGATCCAGGACGTCCCGGAGCCGCTGGACGGCAGCAGCCCTGTCAGGATGGCTTGGCGCGCGAGCAGCACGCCAATCACCGAGAACACCACCGTCAGGGCGAAGCGGCTGCGCAACAACGGCGGCGTCCCTCCGAACGTGACCTCCCAGGCCGAGGCCGCGGCGCAAAACGCCAGCCCCAGCATCAGCAGGCCGGCACGCTGCTGCAGAGTGGCGCCTAATACCAGGGCGGTGGCTTGCACGACGGCGAAGCACAGGAGGAGGATGAGCAGGCGGCCCTTCGCGCCGGGCCGGCCGTTGAAGCGGCGCATGCTCTCCCAGACCATCAGGAAGCCGCCGACGAACATGAGGGCGGCCGGGAAGCCCATCGTTGGAGGCAACACGGGACCGAAAAGGCCGACGATCAGCATGGCAAGTCCCTCCGCCGCCGTGGCGAAGGACCACCAGAGAAGTCCGGCAATATCCCGATGCTGAATCCAAAGGGTAAAGGAGACGGCGGCGGTCATGAACAGAATCGCGACGTCGACGACGAACAGGGTCTTGATGTCGAGTCCCATTGCTCCTCACGCTCGGCGCAACACGGGTTGACCGTCACAGCCTGAGGGAACACTCAGCATTTGCATAATCAAATCGCACACCGCCGCCGCGAATGCTCCTGGCAAGGCGCCATGGCGGAATAGTCGCAGGGAGCGTGCGCCAATACGCCATTTGCCCTCGCCGTCGAATATGATCCGGGCCGATCGCTGCCAGTTGCTATGCAAATAAGTGTGGGCCTTTGAAAGTGACTATGGCTCGGAGTGCCATATGATAGCGCGCTCACCATATCCTAATAGAGTACAGGCGCGCAGTGCTGAACAGACCACGAGCGCTTATCGTGAGTGCAAACGATGCACTCCGCGAGAAATTGATCGACGAAGCGGTGAGGCTGCACCTGTCGGTGACGGCGATCCGACTGTCGGAAGAACTCCCTTTCATACTGCGATCGGACAAGTTCGAGTGGGCCATCCTCGACCTGGAGGCGGACGAGGAGGCACGGTTGGCGATCATTCGCACCCTGTCTCGGTCTCGCCAATCCGCACTGGCGGGCATCGTCCTCGTCAGCCAGGACGAGATCGTGCTGGCCCAAGCGCGCGCGATCGCGGTCGCACACGGCCTCAAGGTCGTCGGCTTTCTGAGCCGGGCGTTTTCGCCAACGGCGCTGGGCACCGCACTCGGGCGCAGGGTGCGCGGCCGGACAGGTCGAGCCACTGCGCGGCCGGAGACGATCTTCGGTCGGCGCAAATCGATCCCGGCCGGTCAGATCGTCATCCACTATCAGCCGGTCATCGGTATCGAAGACCGCAGCATTCGGGGTGTCGAGGCGCTCGTGCGCTGGCGGCACCCGCGACACGGACTGCTGAAGCCCGATAGCTTCATCGCCGAGGCCGAACGGTCCGGCGCCATTGTTGCCCTCACTTGGCACGTCCTGGAGAAAGTCGTCCGTCAGCAGGTGGCCTGGCAGGCGCGCGGCGTGCCGCTTGCCGTGGCGGTCAACATCTCGGCGCTATTCCTCGCCTCGCTGGAGCGGGCCGACGAAATCCTCGAGCTGCTGCGGCGCGAGGGCTTCGATCCGCGCCGGCTCACGCTGGAAATCACCGAGACCGAGGCGGCGCGCAATCCGCCGGTAGCACGCGCACTGCTCAGCAAGCTGCGCAGCGCCGGCGTCACCGTGTCGATGGATGACTACGGGATGGGCTTCTCCAACCTCGAGCGCATGCGGCTTCTGCCGTTCGACGACCTCAAGATCGACCGCTGGCTCGTCGCCCGGCTGGAGCACAGCCGCGAGGCGCGACGCACCGTCGAGATGCTGGTAGCGCTGGCCGCCGAGCAGAAGTTCAGCGTGACCGGCGAAGGAATCGAGACGGAGCAGCAGTGGCATGCACTCAAGGAGCTCGGCTGTCATTTCGGGCAGGGCTATCTGATCGCCCATCCGATGCCGGGCGATCGCGTCCGGGGTTGGATCGGCAAGATGATGGAAGCCGGCCG
>DATHNU010000690.1:0-3060 GCA_035485695.1 Reyranella sp.
TCCTCGCCGCGCTACGTGCTGGAGAACGGCAAGCTCCGCCACACCGGCACGTTCGACGAGTATCGCCTGCGCCATCCCCTCGTCGGCGCCAAGTACCTGCTGGGCCAGCTGTTCGCCTTCGTCGATGCGATCGGCATGAAACAGCGCCAGGACGAGCAGGTCGAGCTGTTCCTCGCCATGATGGTGCGCCTGCAGCAATATTCCCGCGACAATTTCGGGGCGCCGTTCGTCGTGATCTATTCCTGGCCCGACGAGACGTCGAGTCCGGGGCACGGCGAATCGGAGTTCGCCCAGCCGATGCTGGTCGGCGTGCTCGAGCGCCTGCGCAAGCTTGGCATCCCGCTGATCTCGGTCGACCACGTGACCAGCGCGTACAACGTATCGCAGCTGCTGATCCCGCACGACGGCCATCCCAACGCCTTCACCACCGACCTCATCGCGGCCGAGCTCAAGCGCTAGCTGAAGTCGCAATGAGGACCGAGCTGGCGATCGATCAGCTCGCCCGGGCGGCCGAGCACGCGCCGCAGGCGCCGCTGCTGCCCGATCGCCGCGGCGAGGCGTGGCAGCGGCTGACCAATGCGCGGGCGTGGGCGCAAAGCGGGGCCGTGGCCTCGTGGCTGATCGCCCAGGGCTTTGGACCGGGCGCTCGTTCGCTCACGGTGCCTGCAGGTGACACACCGGAACGCGCGGTGCTTCTGCTGGGGGCGCTGCGCGCCGGCGCGCTGGTCGTCGAAGGGCCGAGCGACGTCGAATTCGCCGTGCTCGCCAATTGCTCGATCGACGCCGCGGTGGCCGAGCGGCGCCTGCACATCGATGCAGAAACGCCGGCCCGCCGACGCGGCAATGCCTGTCTCCGTCACGGTGATCTTGCGACGATCGCCCAGGCCGTCAGCGACTGATGCCGGGCATGGACGCCGCTGCATCACCCTGCCTACAGTGCGCGCCTGAAGAAGCGGCTCAACGCCGTCAGTTCCGGGAGGATTCATCGATGACGTCGACACTTCGTCACCGTCTGCTTGCATCAGCATTTGCCCTGGCGGCTGCGACCATGGGCTTCAGCGTCGGGCCGGCGATGGCCCAGAAACAGGGCGGCACGCTCACGGTCGGGCTCGAGCTCGACATCCTGGGGTTCGATCCGCTGAAGGTCGGCGTCTATGACACCGCGGGCAATATCGCCGCCAGCCTGATCTTCGACACGCTGGCCAGCCTCGACGACAACGGCAAGGCGCAGCCCAAGCTTGCCGTGTCGTGGTCCAGTTCCGAGGACTACAAGACCTGGACCTACAAGCTGCGGCCGGATGTGAAGTTCCAGGACGGCACGCCGTTCAATGCCGAGGCGGTGGTGTGGAACTTCAATCGCCAGAAGGACCCGAAGAACAATTGCCGCTGCGCCTTCTATGTCTCCTACATCAACAGCGTCGAGGCTAAGAACGAGCTGACCGTCGTCTTTAATCTGCGCGATCCGGTGGTGAACATGCCCGCGCTGCTGGTGCGGCCGGACCAGAACAGCGCGATGCAGTCGCCGTCGGCGATCCAGGCCAAGGGCGACGACTATAATCGCAACCCTGTCGGCACCGGTCCCTTCATCATGAAGTCGTGGACGGCGGGCGATCGCATGGTGCTCGAGCGCAATCCCGCCTACTGGAACAAGGGCCATCCCTATCTCGATCGCGTCGTGCTGCGGCCGCTGCCCGATGCGCAGTCGCGCTTCGCCAGCCTGCTGTCGAAGGAAACCGACGTGGTGTGGGCCGACGAGTACGAGGCCGACAACATCCTGCGGGCGCAGAAGAACGCGGCGCTCACGGTACATGCCTATGTCGGCTCGGGCGCCCAGGTCTATGCCTTCAACACCAAGAGCGCGCCGTTCGACGACGTGCGGGTGCGCCAGGCGCTGGTGATGGCGCTCGACCGTCCCAAGATCTCGCAGGCGCTGACCAACGGCCTCGCGCGGCCGGCCAGCAATCCCTATGGCGACGGCTCGTGGGTCAAGTGCAAGGACGACGGCGCGCTGCCCTACGATCCGGCCAAGGCGCGCGAGCTGATCAAGGCCTACGGCAAGCCGGTCGACTTCAAGATGCTGGTGACGGCGACGCCGCGCGGCCGCGCCGTCGGCCAGGTGCTGCAGCAGGTCTGGAAGCAGGTCGGCGCCAACATGGAGATCGAGCAGGTCGACCAGGCGACCATCGTGCCGCGCGCCTTCCAGCGCCAGTTCCAGCTCACGCCGTGGCGCATCGTCGACCTCGCCGATCCCGACCCGCAGATGTTCGCCAATTTCCGCACCGGCAGCCCGGTGGCGTTGGCCAACTATTCGAATCCCGAGCTCGACAAGCTGCTCGATCACGCGCGTGTCACCGCCGACATGGCGCAGCGCACCGAGGACTACTGCGCCGCCAGCCGCCTCATCAACAAGGAGGCGATCTGGTTCTGGAGCTTCCAAAACACCTACTACGCCATCGCCAAGTCGAACGTGAAGGGCATCCCCAAACAGTACGGCGGTGTCATCGACGTGTCGGGGGCATGGCTGGAGTAGCGAATGCCGCTGGGGCCCATGCTTCGAGACGCGCGCTTCGCGCGCTCCTCAGCATGAGGTCTGTTTTACCGACACAAACACACCTCATCCTGAAGAGGCCGCGCAGCGGCCGTCTCGAAGGATGGGCCGCCGGCGAGTCCTAGCCATGGCCAAGTTCGTCGGACGGCGGCTGCTTCATCTGCTGCCAGTCCTGCTCGCCGTCACCCTGCTCACCTTCCTGATCGCCTCGCTGCTGCCGGGCGATCTTGCCTATGTGATGCTGGGCGATCAGGCCACGCCGGAGAAGGTCGCGGCGCTGCGCGCCCAGATGGGGCTCGATCTGCCGATCTGGCAGCGCTACCTGCACTGGCTGGGCGACGTGCTGCAGGGCGACTTCGGCCGTTCCTTCCGAACCGGCGAGACCGTGCGCGCCGCCGTGCTCGATCGCCTGCCGGTGTCGCTCGAGCTGATGGTCATGGCCGAACTCGCTGGACTGGTGATCGGCATTCCGCTGGCTATCCTGTGCGCCGTGAAGAGCGGCAGCGCCGTCG
>DATHNU010000691.1:0-6403 GCA_035485695.1 Reyranella sp.
GCCGCCTCGTAGGCTTCCTGCGCTACCAGCCATTCGTGCTCGGCATGGGCGATCTCGCGCTCCAGCCGGACCTTGGCGCGCTGCAGCTCGGCGACATTGATCGCGGGATCGCTGTAGCTCCCGGGATCGGCAAGCCTGGCCTCGAGGTCGCCGCGCTGCTTGTTGAGCTTGGCGATATTCTTTTCCAGCGCGTCCAGCGTCTTCTTGAGAGGCACGCGTTTGGCGCGCGTGTCGGCGGACTGCCTGCGCTGATCCTTGGCGGCGGGGACCGGGGCCGGAGCTTCGTCGCGCTCGCGCTCCCGCTCACGAGCCCGCTCGCGCTTGGCGGCCTTGCCGTTCTTGCCACCGTTGCGTTCACGCAGCAGCTTGGCCTGGTAGTCGTCGATGTCGCCGTCGAACGGCGTCACCTTGCCGTCGGCCACCACCCAGAGCTGGTCGGCGACCATCTTCACCAGATGCGTGTCGTGGCTCACCAGCACGACCGCGCCTTCGAAGTCGTTGACGGCGTCGACCAGCGATGCGCGGGCGTCCATGTCGAGATGGTTGGTCGGCTCGTCGAGCAGCAGCAGGTGAGGGGCGTTGCGCGTCGCCAGCGACAGCAGCAGCCGCGTCTTCTCGCCGCCCGACAGCACGCCCACCTTGAGATCGGCGCGATCGCGCGAGAAGCCGAAACGGCCGAGCTGGGCGCGCACCTTGGTCTCGCCGGCGCCTGGCCCCAGCGCGCTGCTCATGTGCTGGAACGGCGTCGCCTCGTAGTCGAGGCTTTCCTCCTGGTCCTGCGAGAAGTAGCCGATGCGCAGGCGCGGTGTGCGCTTGACCTTGCCCTCGCGCGGCTGCAGGCGATCCGACAGCAGCCGGATGAAGGTCGACTTGCCGTTGCCGTTCTGGCCCAAGAGCGCGATGCGGTCGTCCATGTCGAGCCTGAGGTCGAGCTTGCGCAGCACCAGCGGGCCGTCGGCGTAGCCGACCGAGACCTCGTCGAGCGTCTCGATCGGCGAGGCGAGCTGCTCGGGTGGCGGAAAGTTGAAGGAGACGCGCTCGTCGATCGGCACCGACACGACCGGGCCCAGCTTCTCGATCATCTTGACGCGCGACTGCGCCTGACGCGCCTTGCTCGCCTTGGCCTTGAAGCGATCGACGAAGGCCTGCATGTGCTTGCGCTGGGCGGCGATCTTGGCCTGCTGCGCGGCGTCGTGCTCGAGCCGCTCGGCACGCGTGCGCTCGAAGCGGTCGTAGTTGCCGTTGTAGGTGACGAGTTTCTGCTGGTCGATGTGCACGATGTGGTCGCAGACGTCGTTCAGCAGGTCGCGATCGTGGCTCACCATCAGCAGTGTATGGCGGAAGCGCTGCAGGTGCTCGGTGAGCCAGAGCATGGCCTCGAGATCGAGATGGTTCGACGGCTCGTCGAGGATCAGAAGGTCGGGATTGCTGAACAGCGTGCCGGCCAGCGCCACACGCATGCGCCAGCCGCCGGAGAATTCGCCGCAGGGCCGCGCCTGGGCGGCATTGTCGAAGCCCAGGCCATGCAGGATCGAGGCGGCCCGCGCCGGCGCCGATGCCGCGCCGATTTCGTCGAGCCGGGCATGGATGTCGGCCAGCCGCAATCCGTCGTGGCAGGCCTCGGATTCGGCCAGCAGGGCGGTCCGCTCGACGTCGGCGGCCAGCACGGCGTCGAGGACGGAGATGCTTCCGCCGGGAGGGTCCTGCGGCACCGAGCCGATGCGGTTTCGGCCGCTCAGGCTGATGCTGCCGCCATCGCCCTCCATCTCGCCCTGGATCAGGCGCAGCAGGGTCGATTTGCCGGCGCCGTTGCGGCCGACCAGGCCGACCTTCCAGCCGTCGGACATGGCCGCGGAGGCGCGATCGAACAACACGCGTTCGCCATGGCGGAAGGAGAGGTCGTTTACGTGCAGCATGGGGCCGCGGCGTTTAGCACGCGAAAAGAGCCCGTCCAACCGGCTTGCCGGGCCGAAACCCCGCGTCTATAAGGCGCGCCCACTCGCCAAGACACCGCCTGCAAGAGGATTCCATGGCCGTCGAACGCACTTTCTCGATCATCAAGCCGGATGCGACCCGCCGGAACCTGACCGGCAAGATCAACGCCCGGTTCGAGGACAAGGGCCTGCGCATCGTGGCCCAGAAGCGGATCTGGATGACCCGCATGCAGGCCGAGCAGTTCTATGGCGTGCACAAGGCGCGGCCGTTCTTCAACGACCTTTGCACTTTCATGACGTCGGGCCCGGTGGTCGTCCAGGTGCTGGAGGGCGAGGGCGCCATCGCCAAGAACCGCGACATCATGGGCGCCACCAACCCGGCCAACGCCGCGGCGGGAACCATCCGCAAGGATTTCGCCGAATCGATCGAAGCCAATTCCGTACACGGCTCCGATTCGCCCGAGAATGCCGCGATCGAGATCAGCTACTTCTTCGCAGGCTCCGAGATCGTCGGGTAGGTATCCTGAAATCAGGCTCCTCTCCCCCTAGCGGGGGAGAGGAATTTGAGTTGTGCCGCACCGTAGAGCGAGGCTGGCGAGGAAGGGCAACAAAAAGCGGCCCAACCGGGCCGCTTTTTGTTGGCCGCGTCGGACGTCAGCCTAGGACGGCGAAGGCGATCAGCAGCGCCACGGTGCCGCCGATGCCCAGTACCAGCGCGAAAAAGCCCGAGCTGCCCACGAGACCCAACGCCATGCAGGACAGCAGCAGCACGATGAAAAGGATGGCGAACAGCACCAGCTTGTTGAACGACTGGTAGGTCTGCACATGGGCGGGAAGATTTTCGTCCTGCACGTCGGTCATGTCGGTTCCTCGGAGAAAGTCGCAGCCGCCTTATAACCAACTAGGGGGCGGGCGAGAAGAGCAGGGCGGCGTCGGGCCGCACGCCTTTGATCGCCACGCGGCCGGCGGCAAGCCCGATGCGGTCCTCGGCAAACCAGCGCACGACCAGCGGGTAGAGGCGATGTTCCTGGCGCAGGATGCGCGCGGACAGCGTCTCCTCGGTGTCGCCGGCCAACACCGGGACGGCCGCCTGGGCGATGATCGGCCCGGCATCGAGGTCGGGGATCACGAAATGCACCGTGCAACCGCTCAGCCGCACGCCGGCATCGAGTGCCTGCTGCTGGACGTGCAGGCCCTTGAAGCAGGGCAATAGGGAGGGGTGGATGTTGATCAGGCGGTCCGCCCAGCGCGTTGGAAACCACGGGCTGAAGATGCGCAGGAAGCCCGCGAGCGCCACCAGCTGCACGCCGTGCTGCTCCAGCTCGGCCGACACCGCGCGATCGAAGGTCTCGCGGTCGGGCTGGCCGCGATGGGAAATGACGGCCGTCGGCACGCCCTCCCGCCGGGCGATCGCGAGGCCCGGCGCGTCGGCCACGTTGCTCACCACCAGGGCGATCTCGGCGGGATAATCGGCTTCCTTGGCGGCCTCGATCAGGGCGGCCATGTTGCTGCCGCGGCCCGAGATCAGGACGCCGACCTTCAGCTTCGCCATAGGCTCTCGGCGTGATCGACCACGCAGTCGGCTTCGGCGTCTGGCGCGGGCTCGATCACCCCGACCTCGTGGACGCTCTCGCCGGCATCCGCCAGGGCCTTGATGACCGTCGCGGCATCGTTCTGCGCCACCACGGCGATCATGCCGATCCCGCAGTTGAACGTCCGCAACATGTCGTCGGTCGGCACGTGACCTGCCTCACGCAGCCAGCGGAAGACGGGCGGCGCCTGCCATCGCCTTGCATCGAGGCGCGCGCGCGTGCCGTCGGGCAGGCAGCGCGGCACGTTGCCGGGCAGGCCGCCGCCGGTGATGTGGGCCAGCCCCTTGACCGCGCCAGTGATGCGGATCGCCGACAGCAGGGGCTTCACGTAGATGCGCGTGGGCTCGAGCAACGCCTGGCCAAGCGAGGTCGGGCCCCTGGAAGCCGGTGCGAACGGCGCGGCGGCGGCGTAGCCGAGGCCGCTGCGCTCGACGATGCGGCGCACCAGCGAAAAGCCGTTGGAATGGGCGCCGCTCGACGCCAGCCCGAGGACGACATCGCCCGCGGCGATGTCGGTGCGGGGCAGCAGGCTGTCGCGCTCGGCGGCGCCGACCGAGAAGCCCGCCAGATCGTAGTCGCCCTCGATGTACATGCCGGGCATCTCGGCCGTCTCGCCACCCACCAGCGCGCAACCGGCGCGGCGGCAGCCTTCGGCGATGCCCGCCACGACACGACGACCCGTGTCCACGTCGAGTCGCCCGCTGGCATAGTAGTCGAGGAAGAACAGCGGCTCGGCGCCCTGGACCACGATGTCGTTGACGCACATCGCCACCAGGTCGATGCCGACCGTGTCGGGCACGCCCGCCTCGATCGCGACCTTGAGCTTGGTGCCCACGCCGTCGGTGCCCGAGACGAGGATCGGATCCCGGAAGCCCGCCGCCTTGAGGTCGAACAAACCACCGAAGCCGCCCAGCCCGCCCATCACGCCCGGCCGGTTGGTGCTGCGCGCCAGCGGCTTGATGTGCTCGACCAATGCGTCGCCCGCGTCAATGTCGACGCCGGCGTCCTTGTAGGTCAGGGGCGGCCGATTGTGGCCCTGATTTTCGTCGGATGGGGCGTCAGGCTTCAAGCCAGGCTCATTCGTGCTAGATAGGTGGCGCGAACATAACCAAAAACCGGACCCCCGCAATGGCGCCCCTGCGCTGGTTTTCCACCCGCTGGTTTTCTACCCGCTGGTTTTTCACGACCGTCGTCGCTCTTCTGGTGGCTCTTGCCGCCGGCGGCGGTGTGCACGCGCAGGGCAGCAACAATGCCTACACGGTGACCGACGTCGATGTCGACGTGACTGGCGCCGACGCCCTGCAGGCTCGGCAGCAGGGCCTTGGGGAGGCGCGCCGCAAGGCCGCGAAGATGCTTGTCGAACGTCTGGTGATGCCGGACGAGCGCGCCCGCGTCCAAATCCCCGACGATGCGCGGCTGGAAGGCATGGTGCGCGGTATCGAGTTCGTGCGCGAACGGTCGGCGCCCAACCGTTACATCGCCACGTTGAACGTCGTCTTTTCGCCGGATGCCGTGAAAGCCTGGCTGGGCGGGAGCGGCGCCAAGGTCGCGGAGACGGTGTCGCGGGCGGCGCTGGTGATTCCGTTATGGAAGGGAAAGTCCGGGGTGGAACCGCTGGACGACCGTAATCCTTGGCGCGAGGCATGGCAGGCGCTCAACACGGCCGGCAGCGCCGTGCCGGTGACGGTGGTGCGCGGCGATCAGCTCGATCAGAGCGCGGTATCGGCCGAGCAAGCCTATGTCGGCGACGTGTCGGCCTTGTCGCGGCTCAATGAGCGGTATCGTGCGCCCACCATCATCGTGGCCGTCGTCGAAGGCGACAAGGACTCCGGGCCGCTCACTGTCGGCGGCCTGCGCTATGACACCCAGACCGGAGCGCGCAGCGAGATCCCCAAGGTGCCCGTGCAGGACGCCGGCCAGCTCGCCGACGCGGCGAAGCAGATGCACGCCAAGCTCGACGAGCAGTGGCGCGGCGTGGCCGTCGTGCGCCGCGATGCGCAGGACACGCTCGACGTCATCGTGCCGATCCGCGCGCTCAGCGACTGGGTGCAGGTGCGCCAACGGCTGGGCGGAGTGCCGGCGATCAAGAGCGTCGCCGTGCGCACCCTGGAGGCGGATCGCGCCGACATCCGTCTGGAATATTTCGGCACGCCCGAGGAGCTGCAGCGCACCCTGGCGCAGGCTGGCCTGACGCTCGACAAGGATGCCGACAAGTGGCGCTTGCAGGCGCGGTGATCGCCCGTCGCAGGAGCGCGCATGACTGAGGTGGTCCCGGCCACGCGCTGGCGCTTCTGGGTGGCAGCGGCGATCGTCTTCATCCTGCTGCTGTGGCTGTTGAATGACATCCTGCTGCCGTTCGTCGTCGGCATGGCGGTCGCCTACTTCCTCGATCCCATCGTGGCGCGCCTGCAGCGTCTCGGCCTGTCGCGCACCTGGGCGACGACGACCGTTACCATCCTCGCCGTCCTGCTCGCGATCGGCGTGGCCATGGCGATCCTGCCGCCGCTGTTCAGCGAGGTGCAGTCGCTGATCCTCAAGGCGCCGCAGTACATCGTGCAGGCGGCGGCGCGCGTGCAGCCGCTGATCGAGCCGCTGCGCGAGAAGCTCGGCTTGCCGACCCTCAGCCTGCAGGATCTGCAGAACGACGCCACGCAATGGGCGGGACAGGTGCTTGCCGTCGCCGGCAGCGTGGCCGGCGGCCTGGCGCGGCGCGGCGCCGCCTTCATCAATCTGCTTGCCCTGGTGTTCCTGACCCCGGTCGTGACGTTCTACCTGCTGCGCGACTGGGAGAAGCTGCTCGGCGCGATCGACGGCGCCCTGCCGCTCGACCATGCCGACACGATCCGCAAGCTGGCGCGCGAGTCGAACGCCGCCATC
>DATHNU010000692.1:0-2467 GCA_035485695.1 Reyranella sp.
CGATTCCGGTGCAGCCCTCGCCGCGGTCAATTTCGGCAAGCCGATCTCGGAGGCGGCGCCGAACAGCAGCATCGTGAAGGCGCTGCGGCCGCTGGTTGCCGGTCTCGACCAGCCGGGCGCCGTCGAGCGCGACGCCAGGAAGGCCGCCGGCCTGTTGGCTCGCTTCGGGCAACGCATGAAAAAGAAATAGAGGACGATGTTCGGTCTGCGCAGCAAGACACCGGGAGCGGCGGAGGTGCCGGCGCCGGCCGGCCCGCTCGATCGCCTCGGTCGGCGCAGCTCAGGCGAAACGCGCGCCGGCGCCCCGGCCGCTTTCGTCGGCAAGGAGGCGCGCCTCGCCTCGGTCGCGGCCGCCTTGCAGGACGCCGTGGCGCCCCGTCTGCGCGAGATGGTGCGGGCAGGCGCGCCGGCCGGCGAGGTCACCCGCCAGGCGGGCCAGCTGGCGCAGCTCCACTTCCGCAGCAACGGCGTGCTGCTGGCGCCGCTCGAGCTTCGCGGCTACGTGGCCGAAGTGTTGCGCCCGGTGCTGCCGGCGACCAGTTTCGCCGAGCCGGCGATGCCGGCTGACGAGCCGCCCTCGGCCGCGATCGCGCCCATGGCGGCGGTGCCTCCGCCCGACCTGTCGGAGCGCCTGCCGCAGGCCGCACCGGCGGCCGTACCGGCGCCGCAGCCGCGGCCGGTCGAGGCGCCCACGCTCGAGCTGGCGAGGCCCGAAGCGGCCAAGCCGGCAAGCAAGCTGTCGCGCAGCAAGGTCGACCAGGCACGCCGCGTCGTGCAGCCCCTGGTGATGAGCCGCATCGACCTCGCGGCGGCCGTCAGCCTGCCGCGCAAGGAACTGTTGCACCAGCTCGAGGGCCTGGTCGGCGAGCTGCTGGTCGAGCACCGCCTCCAGCTCAACCGGCCGGAGCAGCAGGACCTGGTTTACCAGCTCGTCAACGACATGATGGGCCTCGGGCCGCTCGAGCCGCTGCTCGAGGACGACGGCATCACCGACATCATGATCAACGGCCCCAAGCAGATCTACATCGAGCGGCACGGCAAGCTCGACCTCACGTCGATCACCTTCGAGGACAACGCCCACCTGCTCAACATCTGCAACCGCATCGTCAGCCGCATCGGCCGCCGGGTCGACGAATCGAGCCCGATTTGCGACGCCCGCCTGCTCGACGGCAGCCGCGTCAACATCATCATCCCGCCGCTCGCCATCGACGGCGCCTCGGTGTCGATCCGCAAGTTCGGCAAACGCCAGATCGGCTTCGACCAGATGGCCCAGCAGGGCAACATCTCGCCGGCCATGGCGACGCTGCTGCGCATCGCCGCGCGCTGCCGGCTGAACCTGATCGTGTCGGGCGGCACGGGCTCGGGTAAGACGACCATGCTGAACGCGTTGTCGGGCATGATCGACAACGGCGAGCGCGTGGTGACCATCGAGGACGCGGCCGAACTGCGCATGCAGCAGCCGCACGTCGTGCGCCTGGAAACGCGGCCGTCCAACCTCGAAGGCAACGGCGAGATCAGCATGCGCGATCTGGTGAAGAATGCGCTGCGCATGCGGCCCGACCGCATCATCCTGGGCGAGGTGCGCGGGCCGGAGGCGATCGATCTCTTGCAGGCAATGAATACCGGTCACGACGGCTCGATGGGCACGCTGCATGCCAACCGCCCGCGCGAGGCGCTGACCAGGCTCGAGAACATGGTGACCATGGGCGTGGCCAGCCTGCCGCCCAAGGCGATCCGCACCCAGATCGCGGGTTCGCTGCAGCTCATCGTGCAGATCAGCCGCATGCGCGACGGCGTTCGTCGCGTCACCCACATCACCGAGGTCATGGGGATGGAAGGCGAGGTCATCATCACCCAGGACCTCTTCACCTACGAGTTCAAGGGCGAGGCCGCCGATGGCAGCCTGACCGGCGCCTTCAAGAGCTCGGGCCTGCGCCCGTACTTCCTGCCGCGCGCCGCCTACTACGGCCTCGACAAGGTGCTGATGGAGGCGATGACATGAGGGCGGGGACATGACGGGCGGGGCGGGCGGCCACGGCCTCGATCTTGCGTCGGTGACAATCCTCATCGCGACCGGCCTCACGCTCACCTTCGTCGCCCTCTCGCTGGTGTTCGGCGGCTTCTTCGCCGAACGCCGCCTGCGCGACCGCCTGGAGGACATCGAGACGCGCGCCCGGACGGGATCGCGGACCCTGCAGATGGCGACGTTGCGCAGGGTCGACAAGGCAGGGCGGCTGCCGACCCTCGACAAGCTCCTGTGGCGCTGGTTTCCCAATGCCAGCAAGGTCCGCCGCAAGCTCCAGGCCTCGGGCATGAACCTCACCCTGGGCGACTATGCCTTCCTCTCGATCGCGATCGCCGTCGCGGTGGCTTTCCTGCTCTACGTGGTGCTCGAGCTGGCGCCGCTCCTCGTGCTGGGCGGGTCGCTGCTGGTCGGTATCGGCCTGCCCAACCTGTGGATCAGCCG
>DATHNU010000693.1:0-8468 GCA_035485695.1 Reyranella sp.
ACGGCACCAAGATGCGCTCGACCATCAACCTCGCCTCGAAGACCGGCATCGCGGCGAATGTCGCACAGCAATTCGAGTTCGGGGCAGAGATCGCCTCGCACGGCCTGATGCCGATCCTCGAGCCGGAAATCTCGATCAAGAGTCCCGACAAGGCCGGCGCCGAAGCCCTTCTGCGCGCCGAACTGATCAAGGGACTCGACGCCTTGCCGGCGGACAGACAGGTGATGCTCAAGCTCACCCTGCCCGAGGCGCCGGATTTCTATTCGCCGTTGATCAACCACAAGAGGGTCGCCCGGGTCGTCGCCCTGTCCGGCGGCTACACGCGGGCCGACGCCTGCCGGCGCCTCGCTCGCAATCACGGCATGATCGCGAGCTTCTCGCGCGCCCTGACGGAGGGGCTGACCCGGTCGATGAGCGATGCCGAGTTCGATGCGGCGCTGGCGAGCTCCATCGACGAGATCTACCAGGCCTCGACGGTCAAGGTTTGATGCCGGGAGACGTGGAGGTCTGCATGTCGAAGTGGCAGTACACCAAGGGGCTCCACGACCTCGGTAACGGCTGCTTTGCCTATCTCCAGCCCGACGGCAGCTGGGGGTGGAGCAACGCCGGCCTGATCGTCGATCACGACCAGACGCTGCTGGTCGATACCCTGTTCGATCTCAACCTGACCGGCGAGATGCTGAGTCAGATGCGTGCGGCGGTACCGGCGGCAAAGTCGATCGACCGCCTGGTCAACACCCATGCCAACGGCGACCACACCTTCGGCAACCAGCTCGTCGCGGGCGCCGAGATCATCGCTTCCCGCGGCTGCGCCGAGGAAATGAAGGAGCGGCCGGCCGAGGAGCTGGCGGCCATGCAGCGCAACTGGCGCCAGCTCGGCGAGGCCGGCGCCTTCCTCCATGAGGTGATGGGCAGCAAGTTCAAATGGGACGACGTCAAGAACACGCCGCCGACGCGGATGTTCGAGGACGAGCTGCGGCTGAAAGTCGGCGACAAGGAGGTGCTGCTCAAAAATGTCGGGCCGGCGCATACGCGGGGCGACGTCCTGGTCCACGTGCCGCAGGACCGCACCGTCTTCACCGGCGACATCCTGTTCGTCGAGGGCCACCCGGTGCTGTGGGCCGGCCCGGTCGACAACTGGGTGGCCGCCTGCGACCGCATCCTCGCCTGGGACGTCGAGACCGTGGTGCCGGGCCACGGCCCGATCACCGACCAGCGTGGCGTGCAGGCGATGAAGGACTACCTCCTCTACATCAAGCAGGAGGCGCGCAAGCGCTTCGACGCCGGCATGCCGGTCTTCGCGGCGGCGCGCGACATCGCGCTCGACCGCTTCGCCGGCTGGGGCGATCCCGAGCGCATGGTGGTGAACGTCGCTTCGCTCTACCGCGAGTTCGGGGCAACGGAACCGCTCAACGTCCTGCAGCTCTTCGGCGAGATGGGCCGCTTTCACGCCGAGCTGAAAGCCAAGGCGGCCTCACACGATCACGGCCATCAGCACGCGCATTGAGGCCCATGGCGACAAAATTCCTCATCGATGGCCCGGCCCGGGCGGAACACACGATCCTGCTGGCGCACGGCGCCGGCGGCCCGATGGATAACCCGACGATGACGGGCGCCGCGAAGGCGCTGGCGGACTCGGGGTTCCGAATCGCACGTTTCGAATTCGACTATATGGCCGCGCGCCGCCGCTCGCCGGGCCGCAAGCCGCCGCCCCGCGCCGAAAAGCTCTGTCCGGAATACCTCGCCGCGATCGACGCGCTCAAAGCCAAGGGGCCACTCATCATCGGGGGCAAGTCGATGGGCGGGCGGATCGCCAGCATGATCGCCGACGATCTGCATGCCGCCGGCCGCATCGTCGGTCTGCTGTGTCTCGGCTATCCCTTCCACCCACCCGGCAAGCCCGAGCAGCTGCGAACCGCGCATCTGGCGAAGATGAAGACGCCCGCCCTCATCGCCCAGGGAACGCGCGACCCCTTCGGCAGCCGCGCCGAGGTCGAGATCTACACGCTGTCGAAGACCATAAAAATCCTCTGGCTGGAGGACGGCGACCACGACCTGAAGCCGAGGAAGCGCGTATCGGGCTTCTCGGCGGAAGATCATCTCCGAACGCTTGCCAAGACGGCGGCGGCCTGGGCCGCGAAAATCACGGGATAGGCAGTCGAGGCCTCAATAGCTATCGACGGCGACAATCGCCTCGGCAAAAGCCTGCGGGGCCTCCTGGGGTACATTGTGGCCGATCCCCCTGAGAACCCGGTGCGAATACTTGCCCGAGAATTGCTTGGCGTAAGCGGTTCCGCCCGCCGCCGCGCCGTCGAAATCGCTGCCGATGGTGATTGTCGGCACGGCGATAACAGGCACCTCCTGCAGCTTGCTTTCCAGCTCGTCGTATTGTGGTTCACCGGCCGCGAGGCCAAGCCGCCAGCGGTAATTGTGGATCACGATGCTGACGTGATCCGGGTTGTTGAAGGCCGCGGCGCTGCGCTCGAACGTGGCGGCATCGAAGTTCCATTTGGGCGAGGCGATCTTCCAGATGAGCTTGGTGAAATCGTGCCGGTTCTTGTCGTAGCCGATGCGGCCACGTTCCGTGGCGAAATAATACTGGTACCACCATCCCAATTCGGCCTGTGGCGGCAACGGCTGCTGGTTGGCCTTGAGATTGGTGATCAGGTAGCCGCTCACGGAGACGAGGGCCTTGCAGCGCTGTGGCCAGAGCGCCGCCATGATGTCGGCGGTCCGCGCTCCCCAGTCGTAGCCCGCGACGATGGCCTTCTCGATCTTGAGAGCATCCATCAAGGCGATGATATCGACCGCAACCACCGCTTGCTCGCCGTTGCGGAACGTTCCACTGGAAAGAAAGCGCGTCGTCCCATAACCGCGCAGATAGGGAACGATCACCCTGTAGCCCGCCTGCGCCAGCAAAGGCACGACGTCGACATAGCTATGAATGTCGTAGGGCCAGCCGTGCAGAAGGACGACCGCCGGACCGCCGACGGGCCCCGCTTCGGCATAGCCGACGTTCAGCATGCCGGCGTTGATCTGTTTCAGCGAGGCGAACGAGGTGTTCGTTCCCGGCTTGATCGGGGGCAGCCCTTCCAGCTTCTTGGCACCGGATTGCGCCGCCGCCGAGCCGATCAGCTTGGCGGTCGCGACGGTCATGGCCGCCATGCCCAAAAGGCGCCGGCGCTGAAGGATTCCTTCGGACATCGATCTCTCCTATCCGACAAATACGAGCTGTCGCTCTATCGTTCGCGTCCGACCACGTTGCTGACGACATCGACGTTGCCGCGTTTGGCTTTGGACTACAGACACGTTTGATGTGCTGCATCCGCCAGGGCCTGGGCGACGGCGTCGCGTTCCAGGCTGGGCCGGCTGATATCGAGGCAAGCCTGCAGGAAGCAGGCGCCGTCGGTCAAGCAAGGTCGGCTTCACTGTCGATGAAGGCGCCAGGCGGGACAGTGATCTTCGGCTTGCGGGCGGCCCCATCGCGCCTTCGAGGCACGCCGACCCGTTGGCAGGCCTGGACGAAGGCGCGAACTCGACATCGAGTTGACTGCGCGACCGCGTACGAACACTCTTTCAATCGCCAACCGTGCCACGTAGAGCCGCACGGACCGGCCATGACAATGATCAGGGAGGGCGCCGATTATGGATTCGATCAGACGCACCATATTGGCGACGGGCGCTGCAGCGACGGCGATGGCCGCCGCGCCGCGCGTATTTGCCCAGCAGACCGCGCAAGGCGGAGCCGCCGGGGCCTTCTATGAAAAAGGCGCCGTTCGCATCCACTTCGAGGAGGCCGGTTCGGGCTTCCCGCTGTTGCTCATCCCCGGCGGGGGATTGAACTCGACGATCTCCTTCTTCACCCGCGGCGCGCCCTTCAACCCGATCGAGGAGTTCAAGGCAGAGCACCGCTGCATCACGTCGGACCTGCGCAACGCCAATGGCGGCCAGTCCTCCGGACCGCTCGAGATCGACCGGCCATGGGATGCCTACGCCGATGACCAGCTCGGCCTGATGGATCACCTGGGCATCGAGAAGTTCATGGTCATGGGCTTCTGCGTGGGCGGCCCCTTCATCTGGAATCTCCTGCGGCGGGCTCCCGATCGCATTGTCGCGGCCGTGCTGGCGCAGCCCAGCGGCTCGCGCCCGGAGATGCGCGACCTTTTCTACGAAACCAACATGAAGAGCTGGGGTCCGGCGCTCACCGCCAGCCGGCCCGACATCACGATGGAGATGGTCGACCGATTCCTGACCAGGATGTACCGCACCAATCCCGACTTCGTCTTCACCGTGACCCGCGATTTCGTGCGCAATTGCCAAACCCCGGTACTGATCCTGCCGGACGACATTCCGGCGCACCCCTACGCGGTTGCCATGGAGTCCGTGATGCTCGCGCCGAAATCCGAAGTGAGCCTCTTCCCCTGGAAGGAGCCCAAGGAGCGGATTCCCCTGGCGGTGCGCCAGATACATTCCTTCCTGCGGGCGCATCTGCCGACTTAGACGGCGGCCTTCAATACACGCGCTCCTTGGGCGGTATCGAAGCGACCTCGTTGGAGCGGGGTTTTAGATGAACAGGCCTGTAGCCCAGCCGGACGGTACCGTCGGCATCCAGCCAGGCGCGGGTGTGTTTTAGCCACTCTTCATCGTTCCTTTTCGGAAAGTCTTCTCGCGCGTGCGCGCCCCGGCTCTCGGTCCGCCCGACCGCCGAATGGAGGCTGACGCTCGCCTGTTCGAGCATATTGTCGAGCTCCAGCGTCTCGACCAGATCCGAGTTGAAGATCATCGAGCGGTCGGTGAGGCCAAGATCGTTGCGCCTCATCGCGACAATCTCGTCGAATTTAACCAAGCCTTCGTCCAGCAGCGGTCCGTCACGAAACACCGCGCAATGGCGCTGCATGATCCGCTGCAGGGCGAGGCGGATCGCAGCCGCGCCCGTCTCCCCTTTCGACCATCGAACCCGATCCAATCGCGCGATCGCCCGGTCCGTCGCCTCGCTCGAAAGCGGCGCATGACTTTCGCCGGGTCGCACGGTCGCGACGGTCCGGAGTGCCGCGGCCCGGCCAAAGACGATGATGTCCAGAAGCGAGTTCGAGCCGAGCCTGTTGGCACCGTGCACCGACACGCAGGCCGCCTCGCCGATCGCCATCAGTCCGGGGACGATCGATTCGGGGTCGCCGTCCCGCATCGTCGTGACCTCGCCGTGCAGATTGGTCGGCACGCCGCCCATATTGTAGTGAACGGTCGGCAGCACCGGGATCGGCTCTCGCGTGACGTCGACGCCGGCGAAGATCTTCGCGGTCTCGCTGATGCCGGGCAGCCGCTCGTGCAGAAGCTCGGCGCCGAGATGCTCCAGGTGAAGCAGGATATGATCCTTGTCGGGGCCGCAGCCGCGCCCTTCGTTGATCTCGATCGTCATCGAGCGACAGACGACGTCGCGCCCGGCCAGGTCCTTGGCATTGGGCGCGTAGCGTTCCATGAAGCGCTCGCCGTTGGCGTTGGTCAGATAGCCGCCCTCGCCGCGCGCGCCCTCGGTGATCAGGCAGCCAGACCCGTAGATCCCGGTCGGATGGAACTGCGTGAACTCCATGTCTTCCAGCGGCAGCCCCGCGCGCAGCACCATCGCATTGCCGTCGCCGGTGCAGGTATGGGCGGCCGTGCAGGAAAAATAGACCCGGCCATAGCCGCCGGTGGCCAGCACGGTGCAATGCGCGCGAAAGCGATGCAGTGTCCCATCCTCGAGGTTCCAGGCCAGCAGACCGCGACAGGCGCCGTCCGGGTCCATCAGCAGATCGAGCGCCAGGTATTCGACGAAGAACTCGGTGCTGTGCCTCAGACACTGCTGGTAGAGCGTGTGCAGGATGGCGTGCCCCGTCCGGTCGGCCGCGGCGCATGTCCGCTGCGCCATCCGCTTGCCGTATTCGAGCGTCTGGCCGCCGAACGGCCGCTGGTAGATCGTGCCGGCCTCGGTCCGCGAGAAGGGAACGCCCAGATGCTCGAGTTCCAGCACGGCCGGGACGGCCTCGCGGCACATATATTCGATGGCATCCTGGTCGCCCAGCCAGTCGGATCCCTTGACGGTGTCATACATGTGATAACGCCAATCGTCGCCATCGCCCATGTTGCCGAGCGCGGCGGCCATGCCGCCCTGCGCCGCGACCGTGTGGCTGCGGGTCGGAAAGACCTTGGTGATGCAGGCGGTCTTCAATCCGGACGCCGCCATGCCGAGCGCGGCGCGAAGGCCCGCACCGCCTGCCCCGACGATCACCACGTCATATGCATGCTCGACGACCGTATAGGCCGGGCCAACGCAATACTCCTGAAGGATTCTGTCCGGCGATCAGCGTGCAATCGACAATGAACGAGAACTTGCCAATCATCGACCCGCTCGGACAATCCGCCAAGCCTCTTCAACGCCCTCTGACCCCGCTCAAATCGTCAGACGGCCGGCAAGAAAGTCGATGAACAGCCTGACCCGCGCGGGCATGAGCCGCGAGGTCATGACGGCGTGGACCGACATCGGCAGGCTCCAGCCATCGAGCACGCGTCGAACCGCGCCCGCCTCGTGCGCCGGCCGCGCGGCAACGCCGTGTCCCTGCTCTTTGACGGCATGTGCCACATCTGGCAGCTCTACGCACCGATGCTGGACGAGGGCATGCAGTCTATCGAAGAAGCCGCCGCCTTCATCAGGGCCCATCAGGCCTGATGGCCCGCCTCCCTCAATAAAGGCACCTCAGATGTTTCATCTTGCTTGGACTGACATCCTCGCCTGGGCGCTCGCCGCCTTCTTCACCTTGGGCGGTGTGATCAACCTTCTCGCGCCAGGCTCAACCGCAGCCGAATACAAGCGCTGGGGCTATCCTGACTGGTTCCACTTCGTCACCGGCGCGCTGGAACTCTCAACGGCCGTTCTTCTCGCCATGACAGTCACTCGTTTGTGGGGCGCGGGGCTGGGCGGCGCCGTCATGGTCGCCGCGGCCGCCACCGTCGTCTATCACCGCGAATACGTCCACGCGGTGCCGCCGATCGTCGTCCTCATGCTGCTCGCCGTCCTCGCCTGGACCACGCTGTAGCAGGCCCGTGGCGTGCGGCCGATCGTCCAGCGCCGGTGGCGCGCTGCCGGACTCCAGGCCGCGCCCGGCTCAGCGGTACCTGCCGCTTGAGCGACGGCCCTCGGTCGCGAAACACGGTCTCGTCGCGAGCGCCATCGCAGATGACACCAGCCCGTCGTCTCGACCGGGCCGCGCCACCGCAGGCCGCCGCGCTAACCCTTGCCCTGATGATGGCCGCGGTTGGTCGTGTTCTGGCTGACATTGGCGTGATCGCCCTGCTCGCGCTGGTTGGCGTTCGGATCGTCCCGCTGCTTGTCGTCGGGCGTGATCTTGGGATCGGAGCCGGGGCCTTTGGGGCTTCGATTTGCCGGCGGTACCGGCGGACGCTTGGCCATGGCGATTCTCCATTGCGAGGATGATCCAGCAAAAAGCCGCGAGCAGATCGGGTCGACGCGCACGAAAAACGGCGGGCTGAAAGTGCCCGCCGTTTCCCTGCGCAAGCGAGCCGCCTAGAGTTGAATCGAAATGCTGGGCGCGCCGCCTTCGTAGACTACCGGCGGCGGCTGGTAGCCGTAATTGTACGGCGTGCTGTAGACCACCGGCGGCGCCTGATAATTGTAGCCGTTGGTGTGGTTCTGCCACTGGCGATTATCTTGCTGGTACTGGCCGTTGCCGTTCCAGCGCGCGCTGGCCGGGCTGGCCAGGGCGGCAAGAGCGACCATCGCTCCCAGTGCGAGGCCTGCGACGGCCTTGGTCTGCTTGATGCAAGTCATTTTGAGCCTCCTAGCTTTTCGCCGGTGCGCTGCCGAACGTCATGAACACCTGGTCGGCGTTCTTCTGCTGGTCGGCCGGCATCGTGTTGTAGAGCGACTTGAAAGCCGAGGTCAGGTTCTTCAGCCCGTCAAGGCGGACCTTGGTGAACTCCTCGTAGGTCATCAGGTCGTCCACCGCGGTCATGCTGGCCGGCGCGATCGCCCGCTTGGTCTGGACCAGCTTTTCCATGGCGCTGGCATTGTCGCGCATCGCCGTGGCGACGGTGCCCCACTTGGCTTCCTGATCAGGCGTGATCTTGAGCGAGGTCTTCAGCGTCGTGATGCGCTGCTCGACCGTCTCGGGCTTGTTGCTGGTGGCGGCCGCCGCAGCCGGGGGTTTGTCTGTCGGAGTCTGCGCGGCCACGGGACCGAGCGCGCCGGTGAGGAAGGTCGCGCCCAACAGGGACGCGATGGCAAGCGAACGCACCACGGGAGCAAGCCGCGGAATCGGGCGAAACAAGGGGAACATGGGTTTTCCTTTGGAGAGCGACGTGGCCGTCATTCGCCGGCGAATGTCCCGAGCGAGTGGGCCGCCCCACATGAACGCCCCCAAAGGCTGCGAGGTTGCTGAACAGTCCGCTATTTATCGCCGCGGATGAACGCGGCT
>DATHNU010000694.1:0-2101 GCA_035485695.1 Reyranella sp.
AGAGCGCGCTGGTCGACAACAAGGCAGGCGCGGGCGGGCAGATCGCCGTGCAGTCGATGAAGGGCGCGCCCACCGACGGCAGCGTCATCCTGCAGACGCCGGCCTCGATGCTGATGATCTATCCGCATATCTACAAGAAGCTCGCCTACGATGCCTTCACCGACGTGACGGCGGTGTCGCTCGCCAGCACCTTCGACTTCGGCTTCTGCGTCGGGCCCGCGGTGCCCGATGGCGTGAAGGGCATCCCGGAGTTCCTGGCCTGGTGCAAGGCCAACCCCGACAAGGCCAACTACGGTTCGCCGGCCGCCGGTTCAGTGCCGCACTTCATCGGCGTGCTGCTGGGCCAGGCGGGCGGCGTCGAGCTGAAGCACGTTGCCTACCGCGGCAGCCAGCCCGCCATCCAGGACCTGGTCGCCGGCCAGCTCCAGGCGGTGTCCGCGCCGATCGGCGAGTTCACCCAGCAGGTCAACGCCGGAAAGGCGCGCTTCCTGGGCGTTTCCGGCGCCGAACGCAGCCGCTTCGCGCCCGGCGTGCCGACCTTCGCCGAGCAGGGCTATAAGGACCTGGTGTTCTCCGAATGGTTCGGCTTCTTCGCGCCGGGCGGCACGCCGGCGCCGATCGTGCAGAGGATCAACACCGCATTGCGCGCGGCCCTCGCCCAGAAGGACGTGGTCGACGGTCTGGCCGTGATGGGTCTCGAGACGACATCGTCGACGCCCGAGCAGCTCGCCAAGCTCCTCAAGGAGAGCTACGACCGCTGGGGTCCGATCGTGAAGAAGATCGGCTTCACCGCCGACTCCTGATCAAACCAGCCGCCCATCCTTGCGCGCATAGCTGGCCGCGGCGCGATCGACCAGCGCCTTGCGGTCGATCTTGTTGGTGCCGGCCAGCGGCAGCTCGTCGACGACCCACACCGCGCGCGGATGGGCATAGGCAGGGCCGTTGTCGAGCGCAAAGCGGCGCAGCACATCCTCGGTCGGGCTGGTACCGGGCTTGGCCACCACGAAGGCGACCGGGAGCTGGAACTTGATCGCGTCCGCCACCGGCACGACGCAGGCCTGGGCGACGTCGGGATGGCGGCTCAAAAGCTTCTCGACCTCGCCGGGATAGACGTTCTCGCCGCCGCACTGGAACATGTCGTCGGCGCGGCCGACGAAAAAGACGAAGCCGTCCGCGTCGCGGCGCATGACGTCGCCGGTATCGTACCAACCGTCGATCAGGCGCTTGCTGGTGTCGGCCTCGCGGTTGAGGTAGCCGCTCATCAGCGCCGGCGTCCTGATGTGCAGCACGCCCTGGTTCGGGTCGTCGCCGACGAATTTCAGATCGATGCCCTTGCGCGGATAGCCGAGCGCGCCCAGCGGCTTGGCGATGCCGTCGGGATGCGCGCCGAACGCAATCGGGCCCGACTCCGTCGTGCCCCAGCTATTGGCCGTCTCAGCGTTGGGAAAAAGCCGGTGCATCTGCTCGAAGAACTCGGCCGTCGAGGGCGCCGAGCCGGTGACGGCGATGGTGACGCAGCCCAGGTCGGCCTTGGCGAGTTCCTCGGTCTCACGCATCACCAGCGCCAGCATGGTCGGCACCGAGGTGACCATGTCGATCCTCAGGCGATCGATGGCGCGGATGTAGCCCCTGGCCGCGAAGCTGGTCATCAGCACGATGGTGCCGCTGTTCAGCATCACCAGCTTGGCGCTGAACAGACCGTTCATGTGGAAAAGCGGCGCGGCGATGATCGCCTTCTTGCCCTCGATGCCGGGCCGCTGCTCGGGCGTGGCGCCGGTCGCCCAGATGTAACCGCCGTGCGTCAGCGGCACGCCCTTGGGCAGGCCGGTCGAGCCCGAGGTGTAAAGCACCATCGCCACTTCCTCGGGCCGCATGTCGACGGGCTCGAACGGACCCGGATCGAGCAGGCCTTCGATTTGGTCCATGGTCACGGTCGGCACCAGCGCGGCGACCAGCGGCGCGCGCTCGGCGTCGGCAATGGCGAGCTTGATCGCCGAGTCCTTCATGATGTGCGCCACGGTCTCGCGCGGCAGCTTGTGGTTGACGCAGACCGAGACCAGCCCCGCCGCCATGGTCGCCATGTAGAGCACGAGATAGTCGG
>DATHNU010000695.1:0-3259 GCA_035485695.1 Reyranella sp.
GCGGTGTCTTGCGGCCCATCCGATCGCCCATCCAGCCGGCGACGGTGGCGCCGAGCAGCCGCATCCACAGCGTCAGCGTGAAGATGATCGCGACCGCCGTCAGCGGCACGCCGAACTCCTGGGAGATCGGCAGCATGATCAACAGGAAGATGGTGAAGTCGAACGCGTCGAGCGTCCAACCGAGCCAGGCGGCGATGTAGGCTTGCCACTGGTCCTTGGTGGGTTCCCGCCACCAGGGCAGAGCGGACGAGGCAGGCGTGGGCGTAACGGACGCGGACATCTGCTAAACCTCCCAGTGAGTGGAAAAGGTTTACGCTAAGATACTCCGGCACGCGGTGCTGAGTGTTGGACTGTGCGCCCGTTGCGAGCCGATGACAACCCGGCGCCTCTGGGGACGGTCAGGAAGGCGCGGACTCCAGCTCCAGGATGGCGCGGCCGATCTCGGCCATGCTGCCGCGCGACAGCGAGAAGGACAGCACCGTGGCGCCGACCTCGATGGTGAGCACGCCTTCGTTCTCTTCCAGGCCGAGCGACACGCCATGCAGCGGCAGCGGCTGGGCCTGGAAGGTCTCGCTGAAGGCGGCGAAGCGGCCCCTGACGGCGGCCTTGCCGCCCAGGATCAGCAGCAGGGTGACGAGATGCTGCAGGTCGACGGTGGCAAACGACAGGTCGACATGGCCATCATGTTCGGTCTCGACACGCAGCAGGATCGCACTGCCGTCGGCCAAGACGTCGCCGGTGACGTAGGAGACCTGCTGGAACGAATTGAAGTCGATCTGCTGGACCACGACTACTACCTCACGCTGCTGGGGGTCACGTTGCGTAGGTCTTGCGGTAGTTCTCGCTCATCACCTCGTCGAGGCGCCGGCCAGGCGTGAATCCCGCCAGCCCCTCGGGCCGTTCGACACCCGCCGGCATGCGCGGGCAGGTCTCGACCTCGCCCACCACCTGGCGCACCGGAAAGCGCGCGGCGTAGATCGGCAGGCCGTAATCCTCTTCCTCGTCGGCCACGCCCTTGGAGCGGACCTTGGCGGAAGCCTCATCGATCGTCATGCCAATCACCGTCGTGGCCTTCAGCTCCTGCACGGTGCTGGTGCGCAGCAACGCGGCGCGGCCGGGATAGAAACGGTCGACCATGCTGTCGAGGGCGCGCTCCTTCTCCGCCGGATCCTCGATCAGGTGCGCTGTGCCGAAACACACGGCCGAGCGGTAGTCGACCGAATGGTTGAAGCCGCAGCGCGCCAGCACCAGGCTGTCGAGATGCGTCACCGTCAGGCAGACCGGCAGGCCGGGCTTCTGGCTGCGCAGCATGCGGCTGGCCGACGAGCCGTGCCAGTAGAGGTGGTCGCCTTCCCGCCAGAACGCGGTCGGCGTGCAGTAGGGCTGGCCGTCGATGACGTAGGCAATGTGGCAGAGCATGGCGGCGTCCAGCACCGCATAGACGCCGTCCTTGTCGTAGCGTCCGCGCTCGTGCAATCGGCGGAGCTTGTTGCGTTCGCTTACCGGAAATGACGCTGTCACGATGCCCTTTTCCTACGTTGTATTCGCCTATATACAACGACCTTCGCAAATCGGGTGGACCTTGCCAAGGGGCGTCCGCCGAGCCGAGGGAATCTCCATGCAGCACGAGAAGCATTTCTACATCGACGGCAAGTGGGTCGATCCGGTGAAACCCGCCTTCCTCGACGTCATCGACCCCTCGACCGAGGAGGCGTTCATCCAGATCGCCATCGGCAGCGCGGCCGACGTCGACCGCGCCGTGGCGGCGGCCCGGGCGGCCTTCCCGGCCTTCGCCCGCACCACCCGCAAGGAACGGCTGGACCTCTTGCGCGCGATCCTGGCGGAATACAACAAGCGCCGGAACGATGCGGGCGACGCCATCTCGCGCGAGATGGGCGCGCCGCTGCAATTCGCCCGCGACATCCAGGCGGGCCGCGGCACCGCGCACCTCGAGCGCATGATCGAGGTGCTGGAGACCTATCCGTTCGAATCGGTTGAGGGAAACACGCTGATCGTGCGCGAGCCGATCGGGGTGTGCGGCCTGATCACGCCGTGGAACTGGCCAATCAACCAGATCGCCTGCAAGGTCCTGCCGGCCATCGCCGCCGGCTGCACCATGGTGCTGAAGCCGTCGGAAGAGGCGCCAATCGACGCCATTATCTGGTCGGAGGTCATGGAGGTCGCCGGCACGCCCAAGGGCGTCTACAACATGATCCAGGGCAGCGGCGCCGTGGTCGGCGAGGCGATGTCGGCCCATCCCGATATCGACATGATGTCGTTCACCGGCTCGACCCGCGCCGGCATCCGCGTGGCGCAAGCCGCGGCGGCGACCGTGAAGCGCGTCGCCCAGGAGCTCGGCGGCAAGTCGGCCAACATCCTGCTGCCCGACGTCGACTTCCAGATGGCGGTCACCAAGGGCATCAACAGCATGATGACGAACTCGGGCCAGTCGTGCACCGCTCCGACCCGCATGTTCGTGCCGGCCGACCGGCACGACGAGGTGAAGTCGATCGCCAAGGCGGCGGCCGAGCGCTTCGTCGTCGGCGACCCGCGCAATCCCGAGACGCGGCTCGGCCCCGTGGTCAATGCCGCGCAGTACGAGAAGATCCAGCGCCTGATCCAGGCCGGCATCGACGAAGGCGCCGAGCTGGTGACCGGCGGCCCCGGCCGGCCGGAGAATCTCAACCGCGGCTATTACGTGCGGCCGACGGTGTTCGCGGGCGTCACCAACGACATGACGATCGCGCGCGAGGAGATCTTCGGTCCGGTGATCGCCATCCTGCCCTACAAGAGCGAGGAAGAGGTCATTCGCCTCGCCAACGAGACGGTCTACGGCCTGGCGGCCTATGTGCAGTCGGGCGACATCAAGCATGCCCGCGCCGTCGCTTCGCAGATGCGGGCCGGCAACGTGCATCTCAACTACCCGGCCGGCGACACCGCGGCGCCGTTCGGCGGCTACAAGCAGTCGGGCAACGGCCGCGAATACGGCAAGTGGGGCCTCGAGGAGTTCCTCGAGACCAAGGCCGTCCTTGGCTACCAGGCCGCCTGACAGGCGAGAGCATCTGGCGCTACGCCGCGTCCCACCGCATAATCGCGGCGATGGGACGTGGCACCGCCAAACGCGCCGTAAAGACCGCACCGAAGACGTCGTTGCACCTGCGACTCGACTTCGGCGACGAGCGCTCGATCGGGCCCGGCAAGGTCCGGCTGCTCGAGCTCATCAACGAGACGGGATCGATTTCGGCGGCCGGCCGGGCGC
>DATHNU010000696.1:0-2177 GCA_035485695.1 Reyranella sp.
CCGGTCGGCAGCTCCGGATTGTCGGTTCCCGCAGGGCGGCGGCGCACCTTGCCCTCCATCCGCACCACCCATTCCGAGCGCAGTTTTTCGGCGTCCTTGAAGGCGGCCGAGTCAGGATCGGCGACGCACTGGGTGATGCCATAGTGGTCGCGCAGGTCGATGAACAGCACGCCGCCATGGTCGCGAATGCGGTGGCACCAGCCCGACAGCCGCACCGTCTCTCCGATGTGGCTCTCGCGGAGCGCGCCGCAGGTATGGGTCCGGTAACGATGCATGGTAGTCCTGAAAAGCTACTGTCGGAGGATGGAATCGGGGGCCGCAGGGGCGGGCCGAAGCGAGGCAGGGTTTACCCGACGCTTTTGGGCGCGGCAACTGAAGCCGGGGCTGATTTGGCCTCGAAAAACGCCCTGCCCGCGCCTATCTTGGTCGTATGACCGTGCATTTCCCGTTCCAGAACTCCTATGCGGCGCTGCCGGCGAATTTTTTCGCCCGCGTGGCGCCGACGCCGGTGGAGAAGCCGCGCCTGATCAAGCTGAACCGGCCGCTTGCCCGCCATTTAGGCCTCGATCCGGACCAGCTCGACACATCAGAGGGCGCCGAAATTCTCGCCGGCAAGACCCTGCCTGAGGGCGCCGAGCCGATCGCGATGGCCTATGCCGGCCACCAGTTCGGGCATTTTGTTCCCCAGCTCGGTGACGGCCGCGCCATCCTGCTCGGCGAGGTGATCGACCAGGACGGCGTCCGCCGCGACATCCAGCTCAAGGGGTCCGGCCCGACCCCATTCTCCCGCCGCGGCGATGGCCGCGCGGCGCTCGGACCGGTCTTGCGCGAGTACATCGTCAGCGAGGCGATGGCGGCGATGAGTATTCCGACCACCCGCTCCCTCGCCGCCGTGATCACCGGCGAGCCCGTGATGCGCGAGACCGCGCTCCCCGGCGCCGTGCTCACGCGCGTGGCCGCAAGCCACATCCGCATCGGGACGTTCCAGTACTTTGCGGCGCGCAAGGACACCGAGGCGGTGAAGCGGCTCGCCGACCATGTCATCGACCGCCACTACCCGTCCCTGAAAGCCGCCGAGCGGCCGTATCACGCCCTGCTGTCCGCCGTGGTCGGCCGCCAGGCCGAGCTCGTGGCGCGCTGGCTTTTGGTTGGGTTCATCCACGGCGTGATGAACACCGACAACACCTCGATCTCGGGCGAGACCATCGATTACGGTCCCTGCGCCTTCATGGATCAGTACGATCCGGCAACCGTGTTCAGCTCGATCGACGAGCATGGCCGCTACGCCTATGCCAACCAGCCGCGGATCGCGCTGTGGAATCTGACGCGGCTCGCCGAATGCCTGCTGCCGCTGTTGGCCGACGACCAGGACAAGGCGGTCACGGAGGCGCAGGACCTGCTTGGCGCTTTCGGCGAGCAGTTCAACGACGCCTACAAGGGGGGCCTGCGGAAAAAGCTCGGGCTGTTCACGGAGCGCAACGACGACCAGCTCCTGGCCCAGGCCCTGCTGGACACCATGGCTGCCGGACGAGCGGACTTCACCCTCACCTTCCGCGCCTTGAGCGCGGCCGCGGGCGGCGGCGACGCCGGCGATGTATGCGCCTTGTTCGAGGAGCCCGTGGCTTTCGACGAATGGGCCGTGCGCTGGCGCGCGCGCCTCGCCGAGGAGCCGCAATCGGCCGCCGAACGGGCGAGGGCCATGGCTGCCGTCAACCCCGCCTTCATCCCGCGCAACCATCGGATCGAGGCGGTCATCCAGGCCGCCGTGACCAACGACGACTACGGCCCGTTCGAGGAGCTTCTGTCGGTGCTGGCAGCGCCTTACGAAGACCAGCCGGACTTTGCCGCCTACGCCGATCCGCCGCGGCCGGAGGAGCGCGTCTGCCAGACGTTTTGCGGAACGTAGGACAGCTTATCTTCAACCCCTCATGGTGCGGAGGCGCATCTTTGTGCCGTCTCGAACCATGAGGCCCGACTGCTGGCCTCCGGGCCTCATCCTTCGAGACGCGCGCGAAGAGCGCGCTCCTTAAGGATGAGGGATATGGAGCGCCCTTAACCCCGTATGCACCATCTGCGTAGGCTCCCCCGACTGCTTAAGGAACAGTCAATGCGCCCCCTCCAAATTGAGCCTGTTTTTTAGGGGGATATTACCGTGGACGCATTGCTGTTCGAATTCA
>DATHNU010000697.1:0-2016 GCA_035485695.1 Reyranella sp.
GAAGAAACATGACCGCGCAAGCGACGTCCAGCGAAACGCCGAAGGACGCCTGGACCATCACGTTCCTGCTGTTTCTGTTCATGCTGGTGAACTTCGCCGACAAGATCGTGGTCGGCCTTGCCGCCGTTCCGATCATGAAGGAGCTGCAGCTCGAGCCGGCACAGTTCGGCCTGCTCGGCTCGTCCTTTTTCTTCCTGTACTCGATCACGGCCATCGTGGTCGGCTTCATCGTCAATCGCGTGGAGACGCGCTGGGTGCTGCTGGTGCTGGCTTCGATCTGGGCGCTGTCGCAGTTTCCGATGGTGGGCACGGTCGGTCTCACCTTGCTCATGGTCTGCCGCATCATCCTGGGCGCGGGCGAGGGGCCCGCGGCGGCGGTCGCGGCGCATGGGATCTACAAATGGTTTCCCGACGAGAAGCGCACGCTGCCGACCGCTATCCTGTCGCAGGGTTCGGCGTTCGGCGTGATTGTCGCGGTGCCGGCGCTGAACTGGCTGATCGTCAATTACAACTGGCACTACGCTTTTGGCGCACTCGGCGTGGTCGGCCTGATGTGGGTCGTGGCCTGGTATTTCATCGGCAAAGAAGGCCCGCTGGTGCACGACGCGGCAGTCGCGGGCGAGGAGAGGAGGATCTCCTATCTCAGCCTGTTCACCTCGCGCACCTTCATCGGCTGCGTGGCCGCGACCTTCGGCGCCTACTGGGCGCTGTCGCTGGGCCTCACCTGGTTCACCTCTTTCATCGTGCAGGGGCTCGGCTTCTCGCAGCAGCAGGCGGGCTTCATTTCCATCCTGCCCTGGATGTTCGGCGCCACCGTCGTGCTCCTCACGGGGTGGACATCGCAGCTCCTGGTGGCGCGGGGCGTCTCGACCCGCGGTGCCCGCGGCGTGCTTGGCGCTGCGCCCCTGGTCGTCGGCGGATTGATCCTGGCCGCGATGCCGCACGTCAGTGGCCTCTGGTTGCAGGTCGCGTTGCTTGTGATCGGCCCCGGCCTGTCCGGCTCGATCTATGTGGTGTGCGGGCCGATGCTCAGCGAATTCACCCCGGTCTCGCAGCGCGGCGCGATCCTCGCGATCTATGGCGCGATCTACACGCTCGCCGGCATCATCGCACCCTATGTCATGGGCAACATTATCCAGGGCTCGGCGAATATGCTCGACGGTTACATGAAAGGCTTCACCATCAACGCCTGCGTCATGGTCGCCTCTGGTGTGGCCGGCTTGCTCTTGCTCTGGCCCAACACCGAACGCGCGCGGCTGATGGGCAGCGAGGCCGCACAGCAGCCGAAATTTGCGTGAGGGGCTTATGTCGTCCTGGCGAAAGCCAGGACCCATTACCCCAGGCCGATGTTTGGCGAAGAACAGAGTTATAACCAGCGTGCCACTTCCCTGGATCACGCGGTATGGGTCCTGGCCTTTCGCCAGGACGACAGCGGCTTTGTTGCCGCGCGTTGCGCTCGATCAATCGATCGAAATCTTTGCCTCGTGCGCGACCTTGATCCAGCGCTCGGTTTCCGAGCGCATCAGTTCGCCGAACTGCTGCGGGGTCATGGTGGCGGCTTCGGCGCCCTCGCTCGATAGAATCGTCTTGAGCTCGGGCGAATCCAGTTGCTTGCCGACCGCCGTGTTGAGCGCATTGACGACGTTGGCCGGCATGCCGGCCGGGCCGACAATGCCCCACCAGGACGACAGGTCGAAGCCCGGTATCCCCGCCTCCGCGAGCGTGGGGACATCGGGCAGCAGTGCCGTTCTTGTTGCGCTGGTCACCGCCAACGCCCTGGCCTTGCCCGTTTTGGCAAGCTGCAGCACCTGCGGCAGGCTCGAGACATAGATGTCGACATGGCCGCCGACGAGATCATTGAGCGCCGGCGCGCCGCCCCGGTAGGGCACGTGCATGAATTTGGCGCCTGCCGACCACGCGATGAGCTCGGCGGAAATCTGGTTGATGCTGCCGGGGCCGGACGATGCATAGGTGATCTGGCCGGGCTTGCTTCTGGCCAGCGCCAGCAACTCGCTG
>DATHNU010000698.1:0-3248 GCA_035485695.1 Reyranella sp.
CTGGAGGGTTCCTCCGCAACCCAAATTCGATCGGAACGCCTCTATCCGCAGCCAAACCGCCTGATTGTTTGCCCGCGAGCCCAGAACTCGCCGCTTTTCCGTGATCAAGGCGCAGCTCTCCAATCGTCGTCTGTCGCATCTGACCCGATCTCCCGGTCATGCCGGCGCGGGTGGTGCCCGGAGCCGGGCGATCAGCAATAGGATGTCGGCGAACGTCTGTCGCGACACCGCTACCTCGGCCATTTGGAACGTGATGTAACGGCCGTGGCTGACGACCTTCGCGCCGATCTTGATGAGCTTCTCACGCAGGCCAGCGACCACGGCTCCGCCGCCTTTGGCATCGCCAGCGTCCGCATCGGACATCGCGCCCGGCGCGCGCTCACCCCCGAATTTCCACCACGAGCGCGGACGCTAACGTCGTTGGGCGAGTTACGGGCCGGCGCAGCGGTCACGCCCATGTTGCGTTCTCTACAATAGATTTTATAGAGATGATATTCTATAAATACGGGAAGTGGATGTGCGGGGAGCGCGGCGCCATGACGAGTCCTGTGAGTACGTTTATCCTGATGCTGTATGGCATGCTGCTTGTGGCCTTATCGACGAAGCTGCTCATGCCAGGAACGGCGCTGGCTCCAACGAGCCGAGATGGCACGGCGCTTCGGCTGGGGCGAGGCGGCGGCGTCTGAGGGGCTGTACCGGGGGATCCGGCAAGAGGGGGGACGCGATGACGATGCGCGCAGCACCGATCCGCGGGCTTGCCGGGCGGCGCTTTTCCATTGCGGTCCAGCTTCTCATCGGCGTTGCGGCCGCCGCCGCTTCCGTGCCGGCCGCGGCCCAGGAGGCGCCGCTCGCCAATCCGCCCGAGCTCACGGTGCTGCGTGGGCCGGCGGTGCCGGCGCCCATGACGACGATGGCGCATGAGGCTGCGCCGGTCGAGCGCGTCGGCAACGAAGCGCGGCTCGAGCTCGATGTTACCTATGGCTATTACCGGATCTGGAATGCCTCGACCAAGCGCTACGACGTCGTGCGCTTGCGCTCCTATAACGGCACGGTGCTGGCCAAGCCGGCGGACGAGTCGGGCTGGAAGGACTCGCCCGACCCGGTCGGGCCGACGATCCGCTTGAAGCCCGGCGAGACAGTGCGCGCGACGCTCAGCAACCAGCTGCCGACCGAGCCCTGCGTCAGCCCGGAGGGCACGCCCAACATCCCGAACTGCTTCAACACGACCAATCTGCACTCGCACGGGCTGCACGTCACGCCGACCGGCAACGGCGACAATGTCATGCTGGAGGTCCGGCCGGGCGAGACCTTCCAATACGAGTATAATCTGCCCTTCGATCACCCGGCCGGCACCTTCTGGTACCACGCCCATCGCCATGGCTCGACCGCGCTGCAAGTGTCGAGCGGCATGGCCGGCGCGCTGATCATCGAGGGCGACCGCCTGCCGGCCAAGCAGGGCGAGGCCTGGCTGCCCGGCGATATCGACACGATCCTGCGCGCCGGCGACAAGCCCTTCCCCGAGCGCATCCTGCTGTTCGAGCAGCCCCAGTACGCCTGCCGGGATCCGAGCGGGCAGATCAAGGTGATCAAGAACCGCGACGGCCAGGTCCAGGCCTGGAAATGCGATCCCGACGATGTCGGCGGCGTCGAGGGTTACGACCAGTTCGGCCCCGGCACCTGGACTCAGTCGGGCCGCTATACGATCCTCAACGGCCGGCTGCAGCCGGCACTGGCCGCGGCCAAGGTCGGGCAGATCGAGCGCTGGCGACTGATCCATGCCGGCGTGCGCGACACAATCAAGCTCGCTCTCTACAAGGCCTCGGCGCCGGGCTCGCAGCTCGCCAATCTGAACGCCGAGGAGCGCGACACATGGACGGCCGATAATTGCAAGGGGCCAGTCATCGCGACGCAATGGGAGATCGCTGCCGACGGGCTCACCCGGCCGCAGATCGCGGCGAAGGGCACGATCGAGCGCGGCGGCAAGACCGTCTCGGTGCCGAATACGCTGCAGCCCGGCTATCGCAGCGACGTGCTGGTGTCATTCCCCGAGCCCGGCGATTACTGCGTGATCGACGAGCAGGCGCCGGCCAACGAAACGGTCAACCTGCAGCCGAAGGACCGCCGGCTGCTGGCGACGGTGCATGCCGATGGCGCGAATCCCGTGCCGGACGACAAGGCCTTCATCACTCAGGCCTTGGTCGCGGCCGCCGAGGCCGTAGTGCCGCCGATGCCGCCGGAGGCAAAGGCGCGGGTCGTTGCCGACCTCAAATCGGACCTCAAGCTCGACCTCTTCGTGCCGCACCGGACCGTCGCCGACAGCGAGGTCGAGGGCCATCAGGACCTCGTCTTCAGCATCGACACGGGCAGCCCCTCGCCCGCAGCACCGGATTTGCGCTTCGGCGTCAATCATCTGGCCTACAGCATGAACCGCATCGACCGGGTGCTGAAGCTCGGCAGCGTCGATGAATGGGTGCTGACCTCAACGCTCGCCAACCACCCCTTCCACATCCATGTGAACCCGTTCGAGGTGGTGAAGATCCTCGACCCCAGCGGCAAGGATGTCAGCGGCGGCGATCCGAGCGGCGATCCCGATTACTGGGGCCTGAAGGGCGTCTGGAAGGACACGCTTTTCGTCATGGCGGGCTACCGCGTCTATATCCGCACGCGCTACGAGCGCTACATCGGCGATTTCGTCCTGCACTGCCACATCCTCGACCATGAGGATCAGGGGATGATGGAAAACGTCCGCATCTCGCTGTCCGGCGACGGCGAGCGCCACGGCAATCACTAGGAGGGTCAGATGGCCACCAACCCCTTCGTCGGGACCTGGACCTACCGGAGCCTGCTGAACAATCCGGATGGCAGCGTGCCCTTCGACCAGCTCGAATTTGGCCGCGGTACCATCACCATCACCGAGGCGCCGGACGAGATCCTGCTCGGCACGATCGGCGGGCCCGGCTGGTCGCTCAAGCTACGCGGCTCGCGCGGCTACGGCTCGCCGATGCAGGTGCGCTTCCAGGGCAAGGGAACGGTCGGCGGCGCCGACTGGGTCTACGACTATATTGGCTGGCTGGTTCCGGCCTGGCCGAATAGCACCGGCGACCAGGACCGCGCGGCCATCGTTGGCTCGGTGGTGCGAACGATCCCGCACCCTGCCACAAATCACGGCACGGCGCCGGCCGGCGCCACGGCCTCTTTCTACGCCGTGCGGACCGATTGAGGGAAACGCCAAATAGGCCGCTCGATCT
>DATHNU010000699.1:0-3348 GCA_035485695.1 Reyranella sp.
CAGCAACGCGGCGGCGTGGTGGGGCTTCCACTACAAGGAGCTGATCACCGAGCCCAAGCCGCGCGAGGTGGTCACCATTTACGAGATCGACGCCACCGGACAGCGCAACTGGGCCAAGGCGGTCTACAATTTCCAATGGACACCGCAGACCGACCCGTTCGGCGTGGTCCACAAGACCATCGACTATCCCGGCGTTCCGGTCGACCACAGCACGATCAAGGAGAACCACGGCATCCTGAAGAACGTGCGCATTCCGATCCGGCCGCATTTCGGCGTGATGGGGGTGGCACCCAAGGAGGCCGACTACGTCGATTCCATCCCGCCGGCCTATTTCGGCGGCAACATGGACAATTGGCGGGTCGGCAAGGGCGCCACCATGTTCTACCCGATCGCGGTCCAGGGCGGCCTGTTCTCGATCGGCGATTCGCATGCCTCGCAAGGCGATTCCGAGCTCTGCGGCACCGCGATCGAGTGTTCGCTGACCGGTACGTTCCAGCTCATCCTGCACAAGAAGGCCTCGTTGGGTGGGACCTCGCTGGCGGAGCTGAACTACCCGCTGCTTGAAACGCAGGACGAGTGGGTGCTGCACGGCTTCAGCTTCCCCAACTATCTCCAGGAGCTCGGGCCGACCGCGCAGCAGACGATCTACGAGAAGTCGTCGGTCGACCTGGCGCTGAAGGACGCGTTCCGCAAGATGCGTGCGTTCCTGATGACGACCAAGGGGCTGACCGAGGACGAGGCGATTTCCCTGATGTCGATTGCCGTCGATTTCGGCGTGACGCAGGTGGTCGACGGAAACTGGGGCGTGCACGCCATTATCAAGAAGAGCCTGTTCGCCGGCGCCGAGGCCTGAGCCGCCACCCATTCCTGCGGCATCGGCGTTCCGCCTGTTTTCCTGGTATCGCTACCATCCTATAGTCGCGCGATGAGCAAGGCCAAGGCGAGGCGGAACGGCGGGGCGGCGGTCAAGATGAGCGACATCGCCCGCCACGCCGGCGTCTCGCCGATGACGGTGTCGCGCGCCTTGAGCGAACCGGGCACGGTGTCGGAAAAGATGCGGCGCAAGGTCGACGCCGCGGTGCGCCAGTTCGGCTACCTGCCCAACCGCATCGCCGGCAGCCTGTCCTCGAAACGCTCGAACGTCGTCGGGCTGATCGTGCCCAGCATCCGCAACTCGCTCTACGCCACCATGATCCAGGCGATCTCCGATGTGCTGCGCGCCAACGGCCTGCACCTGATGATCGCCAACAGCGGCCATCGGCTGGCCGACGAGGAGGCCCTGGTCTCCGCCTTGCTCGCCCAGCGCGTCTGCGGCCTCGTGCTGCACAACACCACGCACAGCAAGCGTGTGCGCGATCTCATCCGCAGCACCGACGTGCCGGTGGTCGAGACCGGCAACCTGCCGGCCGAGCCGCTCGACATGGCGGTGAGCTACTCGAACTTCGAGGCGGCGCGCGCCATGACCGCCCATCTCGGCCGCCTCGGCTATCGCCGGATCGGCTTCGTCACCCTGCCGCTGGCCGACAACGACCGCTCGCAGGAGCGCCGCCGCGGCTACTTCGCCGCGCTGACGGAGCTCGGCTTGCCGGCGGATGAAGGTCTCGTTCACGAAGCGGCGGGCGGATTCAGCGACGGCGCCGATGCGCTGGTGCGGCTCGTCCAGGCGCATCCCGACATCGATGCCGGCTTCTTCGCCGGCGACGTGCTGGCGGTGGGCGCGCTGTTCGAGTGCCAGCGCCGCGGCTGGGCCGTTCCCGGCCGCATCGCCATCGCCAGCTTCGACGACCTCGACCTGCTGCGCCACGCCGTGCCCACGGTGACCACGCTCCGCATTCCGCGGCAGGATATCGGCCGGCGCAGCGCCGAACTTTTGGTCAATCGCCTGCACGGCGCACCGCCCGAGAAGGTCCGGATCGACGTCGGCTTCGAGATCGTCCAGCGCGAGAGCAGCTGAAAGGATTTTCATGCTGAAAGGCAGAGGCGCGCTCATCACCGGCTCGACGCAGGGGCTGGGCTACGCGATGGCGGAACGCCTCGCCGCCGAAGGCTGCCATGTCATGCTGAACGGCTTGGGCGATGGCGCCGAGATCGAGCGCAAGCGCCGCCAACTAGAGGACGGCCACGGCGTGCGCGCGCTCTATCATGGCGCGGACCTCGCGGAGCCCCGCCAGATCGCTTCCTTGGTCGATGCGGCGCAAAGCGGCTTGGGCACGGTCGATATCCTGGTCAACAACGCCGTGGTCCGTCACTTCGCGCCCATCGAGACGTTCAGGCCCGAGGACTGGGACAAGGCCCTGGCGGTGAATCTGTCGGCGGCGTTCCACACCACGCGGCTCGTCCTGCCCGGCATGCGCACGCGCAATTTCGGCAGGATCGTCAACATCTCCTCGATCTACGGCCAGGTTGGTGCGGTGAATCGGGTCGACTACGTCACGACCAAGACGGCGCTGATCGGCTTCACCCGCGCCGTGGCGCTCGAGACGGCCGGCCAGGACATCACCTGCAACGGGATCTGTCCCGGCACCGTCCCGACGCCCGCGATCGAGGAGCGGCTGGCGGCCTTCGCGGCAAAGGAGGGCCTGGCGCGCGACGATGCGGTGAAGGCCTTCATGGCCTCGCGCCAACCGTCCGGACGCTTCGTGGCGCCGGAGGGAGTCGCTGCACTTGTTGCCTTGCTGTGCGGACCGGGCGGCCGCGACATCACCGGCGCGGCCATTCCGATCGACGGCGGGTGGAGCGCCAGCTAGCGCCCAGCGGGTCCCGTGTCCTCCCAGCGGTCAATTTCTGGTAGCGATACCATGCCCAGCGCCCTAGACTTTTAGGCAACAAACAGGAGGAATGCCCATGTCCGTGACCCGTCGACAGCTCGCCCCGGCCGCCGCCTCGCTCGCCGCGGCCGTCGTTGCGGCGCCCGCCATCGCCCAGACCAACGACGTCGTGAAGTGGCGGCTGGTATCGAGCTATCCCAAGAGCCTCGACACGCTGTGGGGGGCGGCGACCACCATCGCCCGCGTCGTCAGCGAGCTCACCGACGGCAAGTTCCAGCTGCAGCCGTTCGGCGCCGGCGAGATCGTGCCCGGCCTGCAGGTGCTCGACGCGGTGTCCAACGCCACCGTCGAATGCGGCCATACCTACGGCGGCTATTACATCGGCAAGCATCCGGCCTTCATCTTCGACGCCTCGCTGCCGTTCGGCATGACGCCGCGCCAGCACAATGCGTGGATGATGTACGGCGACGGCCGCAAGCTGATGGACGAGATCTATGACGGCTTCGGCGTCGTGGCGCTGCCGGCCGGCAATACCGGCGGCCAGATGTTCGGCTGGTTCCGCAAGGAGCTGAAGACCCCG
>DATHNU010000700.1:0-4305 GCA_035485695.1 Reyranella sp.
GTTACGTGCGCAAGTTCGACGCGAAGACCATTTGCGAGATCTAGGCCAATTGGCATCGAGCGAGACCTCTTAGGCAATAGTACTCTGCCTGTTATTATCTCCAGTCATTCGACAATGCTTTTGTTCGCTGTGTCCACCATCCACAAGCAGGCTCATGATCATCAGGTCCTAGCAAGGCTTCTCTACCTTTTCAAACATTTGAGAATGTCTCTCGACCTTTCAAGCTCCTGGCACCATCGTGGTTCGTGGCGACGCCGCTCATGGTAGATTCGGCCCAACCGCGAATGACTTGCACCTTCCCTACGGAGCGCAAAAAGTCTCTGCGCGCCGTCTGTCACACACCCTGCACCTCTCGCGCTTGACGTTCCTGAGCAATGTTGTGGCGTATGCCTGCCGACACTCACGAGCAGAGGATCGGCACCATGCCCCATCAAACCGACGACGCGCCGCAAACTGCGAGCGCTGACGAGCCGGGCCGCGGCTCGGCCAGACCGACTTTCGCCGGCGCACCGGCAGGGTGGCCCACACCCGACCCGAACCTTCTGGAGGACGGCCGCCCGGTCGTGCCTGCCTTTCCCCTCGATGCCGTGCCCCAACCGTGGCGCGAGTGGGTGAGGGATACCGCCGACGGCGCCGGCGCCCCGGTCGATTATGGGACGCAAGCCGTGCTGGCGCGGTCGCGGGCCTGTGCGGGGCCGGTGTGAAGGCCTGCGTGACACAGTCATGGTCGGAGCCGCTGGTCCTCTGGCAGGCGCTGGTCGGCGCGCCGTCGGCCGGCAAGACACCGGCCCTGGACGCGATCGGCCGCCCGCTCGCCACCGTCGAGAAGCTGCTGCAGCGGGACAGCACCGCCGGGGCCAGGCCGATGCAAGCGGTAGCCGGGCCTGTGCAAGGCGGAAAGGCCTGCCCTGAGCAACGCCGAAGGGCCTGCCCTGAGCAAGGCCGAAGGGTCGTGGTGCACGATCCGGCTCTCGCGGCGCTGACGCGATCCGTCGCCGCCCATCCGCCCGGCGTGTTGCTGTGGCGCGATGAGCCCACGCCGTGGCTGTACGCGCTGGCGCGGGAAGCCAGCCACGGCAAGCCGCGCGGCCCGTTCGTCGACGCCTGGGCGGCCGCAAGCGGCCGCCCAGGGCGGGCGCCCGCCGCAACGCTGGGAAATCACCCGGGCGGGGCACTAGCGGGGTAGCGGAAATTGCGGAAAACAAATTTTATGTCGCGCGGTGAGCCCATGATGGGGCGGAAAGGTCGAAACCCCCTCTGCTCATCGTCCTCTCCGCCGCGTCGGCGCATTCACATGCGCCTGAGGGGGAGAGGAAGGGACCCATTGCGGAGCAATGGGTAGGTGAGGTGGTGGCTGATAAGCACGGAATGTTTCTGGCGCGAGCGCCGCAGCCCACCTCACCCTCCCGCGCTTCGCGCGGGCCCCTCCCTCTCCCCCCGCGATGACGCGGTCGGAGAGGGTCTTTGAACCGAGGGAGGGCGCATGGAATGCCGCTTGAGTCTACTCCGTCGAAATACGCAGCAGCGGCCAGCGCATCATTTCGCGCCCTTCGTCGCCTGCAGAAAGTCGACGATCGCGGCGGCATCGGCTTCGCTCGCCGGCGCCTTGCAGGCATGGATCATCTTGTCGACGACGCCGGTCCAGGCCGCCTTGGCGCAGGCGGGACGACGCGGATCGGCATCTTGACGGCATTCAACGCCTCGAGGCCGACCGTTGCCGCTATCCAGCCCGGCGGCTTCACGTTCCCGGACGTCGCCGCATTGCTGACATTCCTTGGCGAACCTGTCGCTTGTGCCTGCACTGCCGGCACGTCCTCCTGGAAAAACCGCGCCCCCTATGCGGTGTACAAAAAGTCGGGATTCATGCTTCGACACCAAAGGGCAGTTGACGTTCCTGAGCAATGTTGTGGCGTATGCAGACCGACTCTCACACCGAGGTTCGGCAGCATGTTCATTCAAATCGACGGGTCGACGGCTCGCATCGCGCAGCCGGTGGGATGCCTTTTTCAGGCCGTGCGCGGATCAAGCTGCCGCCTGCCGCAGGGTGCCGACGAGGCGCCGCGACTCCCTGTGGTTCAAGGCGATGCGACGTCGGTCCACGCGGTGGCGGAAAACCTTATAGGCGCCGCCGCGGTGACCAGTGTTTCGGCCTCTAATGTTTTCGCGGTCGATGCGCTCCGGCGAAGCGGATCACTTCGCCCCCTTGGTCGCCTGCAGATAATCGACGATCGCGCCGACATCGCCTTCGGCGACCGGCGCCTTGTAGGCGTGGATCATCTTGTCGACAACGCCGGCCCAGGTCGCCCGGGAGAAGTTGGGCTGGGTCAGCACCATGCCGGCGGAATGGCAGGCGAGGCAGTTGGCGGTGATCGCCTGGGCGTTCGCGGGGCCGGGGAACTCGACCGTGCTGGTCGGCAGCTCGACCGACACCGACTTGAGCACGAAGGTCCGCGGCGCGTTGGGCGAGAGGGCGGCGGCGGCCGCGGCCGCGCCGGCGGGCGCGCCGGCTGTCGATGGCGCGGCGATCGGCAAGGCCGGCGGCTCGGGATGGCCGATGAAGGCGAGCAGCAGTCCCGCCCACACGGCGGCGCCAAATCCGACATGGGCAAGGGAGAGGCCCATGCGTCCTCAGGCCGCCCGGAGGTGCAGGGTTTCGATCGCGTTGTGCATGAAGCCGCTCGGGTTCCAGTTCAGCGCCAGGGGCTGGACCAGGCCGTCGCTGTTGGTGCAGCGGACCATCACGCTCACGGCGCCCGCCGCGGGGACGAACTCGGTCTGCCACTGGCGGAAGCTGTACTTGCCCTCGTCGCGGCCGAGCACCGTCGGCAGCCAGCGCGCGCCGCCGTCGAGCGAGATCTCGACCGACTGTACGCCCGTCGAGCCGCCGAAGGCGATGCCGCGCAGCAGCGTCTTGGCGCCCGCCTTGAGCGTGGCGCCGTCAGCCAGGTTGGTGAAGAAGGAGCGCGGCACCATTTTGTTGATGGGCACCATCTTCACACCGGCCTGTCCCGGCTTCATGTCGGCGCCGGGCGTGTCGGGAATGAGATAGGCGCTCGTGGTCCAGAAATTGTCGTCGGGCGCCTCGAGCACCTCGATGCGATTGAGCATCTTCACCCAGTAGGTCGAGTACCAGCCGGGCACCACGAGGCGCAGCGGAAAGCCGTTCAGCAGCGGCAGCTGCTCGCCGTTCATGGCGTAGGCGATCATCACCTCGCTGTCGCGTGCATGATCGATGGCGAGCGACTTCATGAACTTCGGCGCCTCCTCGACCACGGGTTCGTCCAGGCCCGCGAAGCGCACCTGCCGGGCCCCGGCCTTGACGCCGGCGCGGTCGAGGACGTCCTTCAGCCGGACTCCCATCCAGCGGGCGTTGCCCATGGCGCCGTTCGACCATTGCGCGCCCGCGACGGGCGGCGCCGTGTAGCCCCGCGAATTGCCCGAGCACTGGTTGACCGCCGCCAGCTCGACCCTCGGCAGCCCGTCGACGACCTCGCGCAGGGTCATCGACAGCGCGGTGTCGACATGGCCGCGCACGGAGAGGCGGAACGTATTCACATCGACTTCGGTCGGAATGACGGCCCAGTGCCAGCGGACGAAGAACGAATCGTTGGGGGTGAACACGCCGCGATCGAAAACCTCGAACGGTGTCTCGAGCAGCGGCGGCCGCGTGCGCTGCAGGATCATGGCCGTCTTCTGCGGGAAGGAAGTCGTGATCGCGCGTTCCTGCGGGCCGCCGGGCAGTGGAAGGTCGACCGACGTCCCGGCGCCGGCCGGCGCCGTCCAGGCCGAACCGGAAACGATCGCCAGGCCGCCGGCGCCCGCCTGTCCCAGAAACGTCCGTCGCGTGGTCCTTGTCGTCCTCTTGGACATTGATATCCGCCAGTCAGAGGAATATGCCTGTGAAACCACAATCGCCAGTGCGCGCGTTTCCGATGGGATGGAACCGCGAGCGGTTCCCTCCCATCGGAAACCGCTCCAGCCGATACGTTGCGGCCGCTCTACCGCCCCTCGCGCCACCAGGCGCTGCCGATCGCCATCAGGAACGCCAGCGCCACCAGGATGCCCGGCAGCAGCGGCAGCTGGTTGATGCCAGCCACCGTATAGCCCTCGTTGCGCCTGAGCCCGATCCAGTCCGAGCCGCCGGCGGCGCGGCCGGGCCGCACCGAGCGGATGTCGGGGTCGGCATTGTCGGCCAGCCACATCGAGGTGCCGCCCGAGGCCTCGACCAGCGGCTTCAGCTTCTGGTCGGTCGCGCGCACGTCGGAGAATTCCAGCGGGTCGGGATTGCCGACCGCCGCCACGGTG